>CAZPDU010000078.1:0-10801 GCA_964585405.1 uncultured Thermodesulfobacteriaceae bacterium
TGCTTTGCTCATGCCTCGGCGGCCACGGGCCTCGCGAACCCTTGCACGGGCCTCCTTTACATCAAGATTTTCCGCCACAGCACTTTCTAGCAGATACTCTAACACAGGGTCCTGGAGTGTCGACCACCAACTGGCCAGCGTACCATTGCACTCTTCTTCATCAACGAAACCTTCGGGCAGATCTGTATGCCAAGATTCCGGCACCAAAGTCTGAGGAGGCACATAATCAGGCCCTACAGCTGCGCATCCGCCAAATACGAGCATAACAGCAAATAGACTGATAATCACCAGTCGTGCTGACCAAACAATAGTGTCCTGTTTTTTCTCCATTATATACCTTTATGTCATATGTACTCTATTTCTTGTCGGAATATGGCGGCGAATATCCTCACCATTGAAAACAGATATGTCCGTAGCAGTTCATACGGCCTTAAACGCCCAGGAAAAAGTATTTTTTCTTTAGAAAGAGGCCCAATTCCTTACTGGACCCCTTCAACAGCTGGATGACCAAGCCCCCGCCTTTGGGGCCCATCCTCCCGAAACGGTTTTTGAGCACGTCTCAGGTGTTGTGCCAAGAGCTTTCTGTCCTCCGGACCAAATTGTCTTGCCAATTTGATTGTGGCATCAGCGAACCGCTGTTTCATCTGGCTGCGGAGCTGTTGCAGCTTTTTCAGTTCCGCACGGTAGGCAGCCTCATCAAAAAAGGGAGCGGCCAGAATCTTCATCGCCTGCTCTCTTGCCTCTCGGATCTGTTTGTGTGCCGCGTGGTTCTCCAAACGCACCTCTTCCAGGGTTTCGAAAAACAGGGTAGCCTTTTCGTCGGTCAATTTGGATACAAAATCCCGACTACGCCTATCTATAAAGTCATGCCTGCCTACAAAGTCAGGGCCGGCAAAACGATGGTACAGATCGCCCATAAGAAAACCGACAAGCAGTACGTTCAGGAGAAGTGAACTTAATACCAGAATTTGCATTTTTTTACTCATAGCTCATCTCCTTCATAGTACAAAAACGCCTCCAGGCTTATTTGTTTTTGATCCAAAGAAACAGCCGCTGATGGATTGAAAAAACCAATAGCAAATCCAAGGACAAGCGCAATAAGAAGGGATATGGAAACTGCAGTAATCGACCGATTTGGCACCCCGAATTCCCAAAACAGGTCCTCAAAGAACCCAACAATCGAATGGGACCTTTTATCCTTTTGCTGCAGTGCAGCAGAGATAATGCGTTCTGAAAGCACCGGACTGGGATCTTCATATCTACTTTCCTTTAGAACCATTTCGAAACGTTCTTCATCTTCCAAGATGGCTTGCAGCTCTAAAGACGCATCAAGGGCCTTCAGCCCCGGCATTCTTATATCTTCAGGCCAGTCAAGTATATTTGTACCGTGTATAAGCACATACTCCCTAAACTGTTGCGGGTCCATTCTCATATTGAACCTCCAGCAAAATACTGTTTCACTTTTTTCTTCAGTGTCATCTTGGCACGCATGATGGAAGATTGTAGTGCCTTTATCGTCACGCCCAGAATATCTGCTGCCTCATGATTGCTCATACCTTCATAAAAACACAGGGCCAGGGCCTGGCGTTGCCGTTCAGGTAAATCGCTGATGAACCGCTCTAGCAAGAATTGTCTTCGATGATTGTCCAATAATACATCATGCCCCGGATTCCCATCGGCAAAATCCATTTCTTCCAGAAGGCCAAGAGGTCTTTTCTTCCTGTGGTAATCAACACAGAGGTTTACGACTACTTTATAAAACCAAGTGCTAAATTTGGCGCCCTTGCTGGGGTCCCACAACTTCGGTCTATGCCACAGCTTCAAAAATGCTTCCTGTACAATGTCCTCGGCATCGTCCTTATCGAAAACAAGTCGATAAGCAATACGATAACATCGATCTGTGTAGCGATTTACAAGAACGGCAAATGCTTCATGACCTCCGTGCCTTATCCGTTGGAGCAGCAATGCGTCATCGAGATGCGTAGGATCTACATACATATCTGGTGTAACCTAAAGTTAACGCAAAAATTTTGTGAGGGCACACCCCGGTCTTTAAAAAAAGTTAATATCGCAGGCACAAGGCGTAGAGCAAAACCTTTAAGTCGTTTACCTCAATCCTTTAACAATACAGGAAATGTAATATCCTCAGCTTTCCCTGAAGGTAAAGAACATCGGCCCTTTTCCCCAAA
Organism: uncultured Thermodesulfobacteriaceae bacterium; assembly: GCA_964585405.1. Taxonomy (GTDB): domain Bacteria; phylum Desulfobacterota; class Dissulfuribacteria; order Dissulfuribacterales; family UBA3076; genus UBA3076. Next base: position 2,190 of record CAZPDU010000078.1, read on the forward strand.
TTTTCTTTACAGCACTCGCAATGAATCCTGCACACAAAATTACCACATAAATTACTAATGTTACTTTCAAGGAATTAGGCCGATGTTATTTACGCAAAAAACAGAGAAGACCTTGATAGATCTATTCTGTGGCTATTTATGTCTCCACTTAGTCGCATGACGGCCATGATGGACCATTCCGTCCGGAAGCAGTTTAATCAGAACCTTGCGCTCGTCCGCCGTAAACTGTTTTGCCAAAGTCGCCACGGCATCCTCCATGATAGAATGCATCCTCTTTTGAAGGTCTTGCATGTCACTTGTTTTCTCACGAAAGAGGTCCTCCTCAAAAGGCTCTGCAACAATTATATCTTCAATTTCTTGACGGACTATCATCATTTGCTCACGAATTTCAGAGCCCTTTTTACGGACTTCTCTCATCGTCCGATGGAAAAGAGTCTCTTTTTCAGCCGGAAGCTGAGCCAGCAAATCCTGCCTTAAGGACCCTTTGCCACAGCATCCCAAGGGTCCGACTGCATTATATGCATAGGCCACCGACCACATAGACACCGCAACGATCAGTGCGGATACAAACAATTTTTTCTTCATAGTTGTTACCTCTCTTTGGATTTTTACATAGTCTTTTCAATCTTGCATGCATGCCTATATATCTTGTACGAATGAATTCCAGAAAGTCTTCGTTGTTGTTAAAACTTTTTTTCAACGGGCCTGAAATGAGAAAAATGCAATAATAGAAATGAAAAAATAATTTCCTAAAACAGCCAATATCGTCTACTTATGTGATTTAAGCTGCATCAAATCAAGGATATAATGCTATTTGTAGCCGAAAATACGGACCTTTCCATGGGATCTTTTGTGGCCCTGGAAATTAAGAGAAGAAAAATCAGTTTTATATTACGGTTCTCATACTTATTTATTTTAATTAATATCGCAATCCTCAGTTCCCAAATGATTCAAAATTACAGTGAAAAGGATACCTGTGTTTAAAACAATTCTATTGTATCTCATGAGGTCTTAGTCGAAAAACAGAGGCAGATTAAAAGATCCATAGACTTTCTGTATCGATTGTTTTTTCCTTGATAGCTTTACAGGGATTATTCATGTAGAATATTGCCCATCGGTTGAGATATCTTTGATACGGATTGTCCGGATGCGAGGCACTTATTATACAGTTAGTTTTTTCATAATCCCGTGTCAAAACATCTCGATGACAGGTTAAACAGAAAACAGATTTATGCCGACATATTCGTTTGATATTATACGTAAATTACAAAGTTTGGTAATCTGTATTCAAAAAAAATCCTATACCATGAAGTCACATTATGCCATTGCCCTGATTTACCGGGCGGTCAACATTAAATTCCCGATCCTGAGCCAATGTTAGATTATTTAGAACAGAGCTTTAGTCACGCCCTCATGATTACCGGTTTTGTCTTTATGATGATGCTGTTAATCGAGTACCTGAATGTCCTGTCCCGGGGGTTTGTCCACCAGGAACTACACGGCAGCCGATTAAAACAATACCTGCTGGCCGGTTTTTTAGGGGCAACCCCGGGTTGTCTCGGGGCATTCGCGGCAGTGGCCCTTTATTCGCATGGAGTATTCACCCTGGGTGCTCTGGTGACAGCCATGATTTCAACCAGCGGAGATGAAGCCTTTGTCATGTTATCACTGATTCCGCAAAAGGCACTGTTAATATTTCTAATCTTGTTTTTAATAGGCATCTTTTCAGGTTTTATTGTCGATTTTTTACTCAAAGGCAAGACGATCCGTCGTTCTGTATGTACACAAAAATTCGAACTACATGAAAAAGAGGTATGTCACTGTTTCTCATGGGAGGGAATTAAAGAGCAATGGAGACATTGCTCCATGGCCCGCGGGGTATTGTCCGTCACTCTGTTATTGTTCATTTTCGTGATAATAAGCGGCAAAATGGGGCCTTCCACATGGAACTGGATCAGGATCACCCTGTTAGTAGTATCAGGGGTAGCACTTTTTATCGTATCAACCGTACCGGAACATTTTCTGGAAGAACACCTGTGGGAACATATAGTAAAGGTCCACGTTTTAAGAATATTTCTCTGGACCTTTGCGGCATTATTTCTTATGCACATCCTCACTGACAAACTGCATCTGGAGGGCTGGATACAGCAAAATCAGCTTGTCGTATTGGCTATTGCTTGTGTAGTCGGGCTTATCCCTGAATCTGGTCCGCACATGATATTTCTTACTCTGTTTTATCAGGATGCTCTGCCTTTGAGCATCCTGCTGGCAAACTCGGTGGTTCAGGACGGGCATGGTATGCTACCCATGCTTGCGGAATCACGTCTGGATTTTTTGAAAATCAAAGGCATTAATTTATTCGTAGGTATATGCGTGGGACTGGCAGGCTATTTGACTGGATGGTAATAGAACTGTATAGATCAAGCCCATAAAATAAAAAGAGGTAGCTATGAAAATAATCGTTGCGGGGACCGGTTATGTAGGTCTTGTACATGCTGCTGTGTGCTCAGAGTATGGCCACGAAGTGTATGCTTATGACATTGACTCCAGCAAGATAAAGGCATTTTCAACCGGCCAGACCGAAGAGATTGAGAAATATGTCAATGAACCGGGATTGACTAATATTATCAAAGAAACAATCGGCAAATATCTGTTTTTTACTTCTGATTTTACCCCGGTCTTGGAGGGTGCTGATGTCATTTTTATGTGTCTGCCGACTCCCCCAAACCTGGACGGCTCCACTAATCTTGTTTTCTACAATGCCGCGGTTGAAGATCTTGCTTTAGTAGCTGCAAAAAGGAAGGACAGGCGCAGGATTGTCTTTGTAAATAAAAGTACTGTACCTATTGGGACAGCTCGACACCTTCAGGAGATAATGAATTCCCATGGAGTAGAAAACTTTGGTGTTGCTTCTAATCCTGAATTCCTGGCGGAGGGAACAGCCGTGGCCCAGGCAAGAAATCCGGATCGGGTTGTGGTAGGCTGCGACGATGAAGAGGATTTTAAAATTCTTCGTGGAGTTTATTCCCAATTCATCAATCACGTTCGAATAAAATACATAGAGACCACACCGGAGTCTGCTGAGGCAATTAAGTATGTTGCTAATACCCTGCTTCTTACCTACATATCCTTCTGGAATGGTGTAGGGGCGAAGATCGGAGAAAAATTCCCAAATGTTAAAATAGATGATCTCAGACTGGGGGTTACAGCAGATGACAGAATCAGTACGTGGGGATCTTTTGTGAGTAATGGAGCGGGTGGAAGCTGCTTTGGAAAGGATATTGCTTCATTAATCTATCAAATGCGCAGAGTAAACGTAAGTACGAAGATGCTTGAAGCCTCCTATGAAGTAAACGAATTTCAGAAGGTCTATCTTATTGACAGGGCAATAACCGAATTAGGATTTCAGTTTAATAACAAAACAATTGCTGTATTGGGTCTAGCCTTCAAAAAACATACTAATGACATGCGGGATGCCTCTTCAATCAAGGTCATCGAATCTCTCCTGGGAAAAGGGGCGGCCAACATAAAGGCTTACGATCCTTTAGCAATTGATACTGCAAGGTCTGAATTTTCTACGTCTAAAAACATTCTTTTTGAAAAAATCAGCTACTTTCATACGGCTAAAGAGGCGCTGGAAGAATCTCATGCGCTTTTCATTTCCTCTGACTGCGAAGAATTCAGGGGGCTTTCACGGACCATAGAGGAAAGCGTTAAACCACCCTACCTCGTTATGGACGGAAGGCGTATGATCCCTGATTTTGAAGAGATGGTTTCCAAGGGTTTCAGCTATCTGGCAGTGGGCGCAATGGCTATCAAGCCAGTATAAAATCAGGAATACAAGATTATGAAAGGAATAATTCTGGCTGGGGGATCCGGAACGCGCCTGTATCCAATTACTCGTGTGGTAAGCAAACAGCTTATGCCTGTCTATGATAAGCCAATGATATATTATCCATTATCAGTGCTGATGTTGGCAGGTATACGTGAAATTCTTATTATATCCACTCCTGAGGATTTGCCCAAGTTCAAAGAACTTCTCCATGATGGTTCACAATGCGGCCTCTCTATTTCTTATGCAGAACAACCTAGCCCGGGAGGATTGGCCCAGTCCTTTATTATAGGAAAGTCATTTATAGAAAATGATAAAGTGGCGCTCGTCCTTGGGGACAACATATTTTTCGGACATGGGCTTTCCGATATACTCAGGAGGTGCAGTAACCTGAAAAAGGGAGGAATTATCTTCGGATATCTGGTGCGTGATCCTGAGCGTTATGGGGTGGTTGAATTTGATCATTATGGAAATGTGATCGGGCTTGAGGAAAAACCCGCAAGGCCAAAATCCAGATACGCCGTTCCCGGACTCTATTTTTATGACAACGAAGTAATAGAAATAGCAGAAGGCCTTCGGCCCTCAAAACGCGGAGAACTTGAAATAACCGACGTGAACCTGGAATACCTTCGGCGCAATCAGCTTCGAGTAGAACTTTTAGGACGGGGATTCGCGTGGCTTGATACCGGTACACATGAATCACTGCTCCAGGCCAATGATTTTGTACAGGCCATTCAGGAACGTCAGGGGTTGAAAATTGCCTGTATTGAGGAAATTGCCTTTCGTCTTGGTTATATAGATCAGGGACAGCTAAAAGAACTCGCTAAAGATATGTTGAAAAATAATTACGGTAAGTACCTTATGGAAATAGTTCCAGAGAAAAAGAACAATGAATTTTACTAGAACAGAACTTCCTGGTGTCTTTCTGACTGAGCCTGATGTATTCAAAGACAGCCGCGGTCTTTTCATGGAAACTTATAACCAGAAAAGATACGCAGAAGAAGGAATAGACCGGTTTTTTGTCCAGGATAACTATTCGCGCTCTGAATATGGAGTCCTTAGAGGACTTCACTATCAACTGGAAAATGCCCAGGGAAAACTGGTATTTGTAATAACAGGGGAACTATTCGATATTGCAGTAGATATAAGGCTCGGCTCCCCTAATTTCGGGCAATGGTTCGGGGCCTGCCTTTCAGCGGAAAACAGACGACAAATCTTTGTGCCGGAGGGTTTTGCCCACGGATTCGTGGTGCTGAGTAAAAGCGCCGATGTTATATATAAGTGTACTGATTTCTATACACCTGGGGACGATTACGGTATCTTTTGGGCAGATCCGACTATAGGTATAGATTGGCCCATAAAAACTCCGATTCTCTCTGACAAGGACCGCAAAAATCCAAGAATTAAGGAGATCCCCAGGGAACATCTCCCCGTATTCCATTCAGCCTGACAGGGATAGACATTGCCGGCATCGGACAGATCATCAAATTCTCAATAGAATGTTGAACAAGGCCCTTTGCCAAAAAAGGTCTCAAGGGCCCGGAGAATATTCCCTGACATCCTGGAACCGGCTTACCAAGTAGTACCTGTCCACCCTCACCTTGATCAGGACATTTTCCAACGAGTTGGCAAATTCTACCAAATGCGGGTGTCTATCCCTATAAAGGCCGAGAAAATACTCCGCCTCCGCTGGAGAACACTCCTCGGCCACGCCCATTACAGTCACGGCTATGGCCTGCTTCACGTCTTCAGGGTTATTGGTACGGTTGTCCACAAGAAGGGCCACTCGTGGATCGGCCACCAGGTTACGATATTTGCGGCTCGCTTTTGGGGTAACTACCACGAGGTACTTGAGATCATCACTGGCTGCGAAAGCCATCAGGCTTAAGTAAGGCCGGCCGCTTTCCGCGGTGGCCAGCACTGCAGATCTTTGTGAGCCAAAGAGATCCCGCAGCACCTGCGATAAGGTAAAGGCCTTTGTCAACTTATCCTCCCTTATAAATCCATGAAAGTACAACCATGCGCATAATTTTATGCCTACGTGCATTGATTGTGCAATAAAAAAATATCGCCTGTGCTGATTTTTTCTTTAATCCAATTAGATTTCACAGATCTCGTGAATAGAATCACAGGTCTGGTTAAAGAGCTTGGATATCCAGTCCTCCCGACTTAAATGTGTATCAGAAATCGCCTCTTTCCGGATCAAATGGTTGAGTAGACGGTGAACGGTAGTTATATAGGTAGCGTGGCTCCAGGTCAGGGGGGATACAGAAATAGGTTCTCCAGTAAAGGGGTTTAATTGTTCTGCCAGAATACCGGAAGGCATTGCGTGGTCAGTGACCCATGATAGAATTTTCATGGCCTGGTCCAGCCCTTCATCACTAACGGTCCTTTCCAGAAGAAAGTCCGCCAGCCAGAGAGTACAGATAAACCAGGGATTCCCGGTTACCTCCCGGCTTACCCTCTGATAAGGATCGTCTTCATAACGAGCCATGCCACCTACTGGAGTATTTACCCATAATCGTTTGCGCAATGTCTCCATGCTGACAACCAATCGGGCATCGTCTGCCTTGTACATCCCAAAGGCAAACAGGCCCCAAATGCTGGAGTCACAGGTGGCATCCACCTTCAGATCATGCCCTGAGTTTCGGTAGATCATGCGGCAGAATCGGTGTAAGTCCTCCCGCCAAAGAAAATTGGATGCGGCATCTCGAATTTCCGCCGCCACCTGCCGATAGTAAGAGGCCTTATCATCCTCTCCAAAGACCTTGCAGAAAAGGGAGGCGGCTGTTAGGCCCCCGAATACCGCCCCTACCGTGAAACTTAAAATACCCCGGCGCTCTTCCCACAAATCATAGGAAGGCGCCGGCAGCCCGGTTTCATCGTCCCGATAACGGCATATAAAGTCCGCGGCCTTTTTGACCAGGGGCGCATAGAGGGGTTTAATAAAATCGAGGTCGCGGTAAAGTACGAAATGCTGCCAGAGCGCCCAGATTATCAGGGCAGTAGAATCTTCCTGTATGGGAAGTTGCTCCTGTCCATCATAGCTCCAGGGATGCCAGGATGAGGCAAGAGTAGCGTCCGGGTTGAACTTGTGAAGTAAACAGCCTTCCGGCTGTAAAAGGCTGGAGATGAATCGGAAAAAATTCCTGGAAACCGATGGGTGACCTGCCAGGTCCAGGGCATGGGCTACCAGGGCCCCGTCCCTGGGCCAGACATAAGAGTATGTATCCCGGTTAAAATAGACCAGATCCGAATCGTTAGCCGCCAGGATACCTCCTTGTGCATCAATCTGGGTCCTTATAACAATCAGGCTGCGGCGGTAAAACTCTGCGAGCTTTTTCTCTAAAAGCTCTAAAGGAGGATTCTCTTTGCGTATCCAAAGGCGCCAGTAATCCTCTGTACGTTTAATCAATCTCCGGGGGTGTTTGTATTTTACCAGCCGGTCCAGACGCTTCACCTCCAGCCAGTTAAAGGCTGCTGCAATCCAGAAGTAGATCGAGCCATTTGAGGTTCCCTTCAGGGTTAGGCCTATACAAAATACCGAGTCCACCGAACCCTGGGCTATCGGATTGCCGGAAAGTGTCCCGTCTTCCGCATCTCTGAAGGTGCCTTCCCTGTCCGTAGTCCCTTTTTGCCCCACGGCATACTGGCTGATACCGTCTCCGTTAATACTCAGGCCACTGGCTAGAAAGTATCTGGCCCCTTTATAGTGGATCACCGCCTCGGTCTTAGGATCAAAACCGGCGGTATCTCCAAGATCATTGCCGGCTATTCCCATATCAAGGTGAAAAAACAGGCGGATTTCCCTTGTCCGTGGCAGCAGGTTCTCTACAATGACTTCCTTCAAGTAGATATCTTCATGAAAGTCCACCACGTCATGGCAAATAAGACGCAATCCCAGATCGGGTTTATACAGCTTCACCTCAGTGGCCAGGGTATCTTGAAGATAAAGGAGCTCCTTCTGCCAGTTTTCGTCCACCCAGGAGAACTGCCGGTCTACCCACACCCCGAAATGGCAAACCTTTCCCCCCACATGATTCTCCTGGCCTACATGGGGAAAATAAAGCTCCCTGATTCGATAATCTCGATCAAAGCAGATCAATAGCTTCCCATTTCCTACAGGGATATCTCTGGGCATAGGTCACGATCCTTTTATCTTTGAAATTATATCTAAAATTACACGATCATACCAGTACGTCGAACCTGTTTAGGCGAATCGCCTGTGTTAATTAATTGCTGTCAAACTTCAAGATGGATCAGATACCCTGCAGGACAGGGGGATACTTATAGATTTAAGCCTTTACTTTGCCCCACACTGCAAATATGGGATCTGATATGACTGTTTCCTGTATATGTATATCATCCAAAGGCCTTGGCAGACCTCTTATTGACTCAGTATGCAGATCTTCAAATGCATCGGTCTTCAGGTAATAGTCAAGCACGAGACCCTGCCTTTCAAAGGGATGCATATCAGACCATGGCTGGATCTCCTTGCCTGGAAACCACCGGTCTGAAAAAGTACTGATGAAAAGACCGCCCGGTCTGGTAATCCTGGCTACTTCGCCTATGACCTGTATAGGCTTTATAAGGTATTCGATCGACGCCGTGCAGACCACCGAGTCAAATTCATTGTCTTCAAACGGCAGTTCATGGCTTCGGTTCAGGTCTTGAAGTACAAAACCGGATAACTGCCGGTTGGCCTTAAGCTCCTCTCCATTCAGACCCAGCCCTATGGATTCATAATTCTCAAGCGTATCAGGCAGATATGATATCCAGC
>CAZPDU010000079.1:0-2809 GCA_964585405.1 uncultured Thermodesulfobacteriaceae bacterium
TTTGCAAAAATTTGGCGTAGGAATGCTGTTGCATTTCGATTAAGTTCGGAATATCAATGACTTTTTTTACACGACCAAAATTCTTTCTGATGGGAAGTGTCTGATTTTTTGTCATAGATTACTGCCTCGGGGTAGTTTTTTGTCGCACCTTATTGACAATAGAGAGAGACCTTGAAATTTATGGGCGGAGACAAACCCCGCCCATATCGGTATGGTATCTCATTTAAAATTCGCCATTGCGAGCGTTAGTGAAAAAATTTCGTATGGTAGCATATAAGCCTTCTTGTGATTGCCTCATCGCTTAGCTCCTCGCAATGATAGTGTAAAGGCTTTGCTGAATGCATTACTAGATGATGCATGAGCGGCAACCGGCATTGGGTGCGCAATTATTTATGTTGTTGTGTATTTTTCTACTTATTTTATCTCTACCTTTGCTCCAACACTCTCGATCTGTTCCTTTATCTTCTCAGCCTCTTCCTTGGAAACACCCTCTTTGATGGCTTTGGGCACGCCCTCAACCAGATCTTTGGCTTCCTTAAGGCCCAAACTTGTTACGGCCCTGACTTCCTTGATTACCTTAATTTTCTGATCGCCGAAGTCCACTAAAACAACATCGAATTCTGTCTGCTCTTCAACAAGAGCTGCTCCTTCACCGGCAACTGCACCAGGACCTGCCACTGCCACCGGTGCCGCTGCACTTACTCCGAACTTATCCTCCAACTCCTTTACTAGCTCGGAGAGTTCAAGCACTGTCATATTAGAAATAAATTCAATTACATCCTCTTTAGAAATAGCCATTTCAGTCTCCTTATTAACTATCTATAATTCTGCCGAAGACAACTTGTCTACAGCGTTGCCTTGATTTCCTTGAAAATCTGATATTCAATATAAAGGTCGATTTGAGCAGAACCACTTAATTGCTCAATTGTCACGATTATTTCTCTGGCCTTCAATCGCCTTTAATGCATATAGCAGCTTTTGCGGTATGCCAGACAGTGCCCTGACAAAACTTGTAGGAACGGCCACAAAAACTGAGAGCAACTTTGCAATCAAGACCTCTCGGCTTGGCAGTTCTGACAGGGCATGTATTTGAGCAACGTCAATGAGCTTTCCATCCAAAACGCCACCTTGGATCTTAAAAACCTCTCTGTTCTTTGCAAAATCTACTATAACCTTTGCCATAGACACTGGATCTTCATAGGCAAAAGCCACGGCATTAGGGCCTGAAAACCGATCTGAAAGCACTTCTGCCTGAGTGCCATGCAAAGCCCGTTTAAAAAGAGTATTTTTTGATACCTTTAATTCTGCACCTGCCTGCCTGAGCTCCTTTCGAAGTTCATCGGCGTCATTGACGTTGAGACCTGAAAACTGAGTCATAATTACAGTCTCAGATTTAGAGAACTTCTCATGCAGATCTTCAACTATGGTCTCTTTTTCCTTAAACTTTAAAGCCAAATTTCTCCCCCCTTTCTACCATAGGCAGTCTTTTTACTGCCAAAGGCAGAGGTCTCACCTATCTGGGTAGGTAGAGCTTAAGCATTCAGCTCTATTAAACACATGAGGCGTACCTACTGTCTCTGACTAATGAGAAAATATGTAAATCTTGAATACTGAATGTTAAATTCATTGATCAGGAAAATATAATATTATTAATAATATATTCATAATCCAAACATTCGAAGGATTGTCCATATCTTAATTTAAAATTCAGTATCTCCAATCATTATTAAATAACATCACGCCAATCACAAAATACAATTCCTCTCAACAAGCAGAAAATACAAGAGGCAAAATTTTCTGTGAATAATAATTATCTATAACATATTGAAATGCCTCGGAAATTGAGTCAACCCCACAGTCTGGATTTTTTCAGCGGAATAATTATTTAGGACGCGACTGCTTTTACTTCAGCAGGATCCACCTTCACGCCCGGTCCCATTGTAGTGGACAATGCAACGCTCCGCACATAGGCCCCTTTGCTTGTAGAAGGCTTTATACGCAGCAATGTCTCAGCAAACGCCGAGAAATTGTCTCTGATTTTACTGGAGCCAAACGAGACCTTTCCTAGAGGAACATGGACAACTCCACCTTTGTCTACCCTGAAATCCACCTTTCCTGCCTTTATTTCGTTAACTGCTTTGGCAACATCAAAGGTAACGGTTCCAGTCTTGGCATTTGGCATCATACCCCTTGGGCCGAGAATTTTGCCTATCTTACCCACCATCGACATCATATCAGGAGTAGCAATAACTTTATCAAAATCAAGCCAACCCCCCTTTATCTTTTCTATTACATCCTCGGCCCCGACGTAGTCGGCACCGGCATCTTCAGCCTCTTTGACTTTTTCACCCTTAGTAATTACTAGGACCCTTTGAGTACGTCCGGTACCATGAGGAAGGACGACAAAACTTCTAACATTCTGGTCTGCCTTCCGGGGATCGACCCCCAGGACTATTGCTAGATCTATGGTCTCATCGAACTTTGCATAGTGCGTATTAAGAACCGCATCTATTGCCTCATCCAAACCGTACCTTATATTAGTATCCACTTTGGCCCTTGCGTCTTGATATTTTTTGCCACGGTTTGCCATGGATTTTTTCTCCCCACACGTCATATGCCTGAGACAGGCATTGCCTAATATGCCTTAATCAACAATTTCAATACCCATGCTATGGGCGGTACCTTCAATGGAATGTTCTGCCGCACGCAAATCGGCAGCAGTCAAATCCGGCTGCTTTCTCAAAGCAATTTCCTCTACCTGCTTCCTGGTAACTGTACCAACCTTCTCACGGTTAGGAATTCCCGACCC
>CAZPDU010000080.1:0-5660 GCA_964585405.1 uncultured Thermodesulfobacteriaceae bacterium
TGAAGACCGGAGCAAGGGCGGTCACAAGTCCTCCCTCACCGGGTTTTATCTCCAAACCATCAGGTCCGTGTACCAGACGAATAGGCAAACGGTTTGAAACTGCTATTATCCTGGTAACCGGCTCTTTCACAAACTCCTCCTCTTACTCTTTGTAACTGTAAATATGGTTTTCTATTGTTACATGACCGGCCGTTCTGAAAGAAACTCAGTGCATCATAAGTAGGCTTAAGCCAAAGTTACCTTCCCTTTCAGTTAATCAGAAACTGGGCAAAACCCAAACACTCATGCCTCTATAGTAAGGAATGAATTCTCATGGGTCTTATCATCTACAGAATATGTAATAAAATCCTCTGGTCTCTGGGGGAAGACTCTCATCGTGTCATATCTATCCGGTCTTCCAGACCATGGAGAACACCGATCATCAATGCAAGGTATTCTCTCAAATGCCTTGTCAGAAGAAAATTTTCAAGGACAAGACGTTTTGCCCTTTTGCCCATCTCCTCCAATTTATCTGAACTGTGCAACAGGTAACGGATGCGGAGGGCAGCACCTTCAGGGCTTCTTACCCGAAAACCGGTAAAGTGATCTACTACCTGAAGACGAATTCCGCCTGTATCTCCTCCTATCACCGCTTTCCCTTTCCACATTGCCTCTGTGACAGTTAACCCAAAACCTTCCCTTATGGACTTCTGAAGTACAATATCAGAAGCCCTCTGCAAGGCATTAATCGTTCTGTGAGCATCAGATGGAAGAAGCAATACATGGGCGTCTTCCTCATCTTCCGCGGCCTTTCTGACCTCATCAAGAACCTTTTCACCTTCAGGATCATCAGTGGCACCGCCCCCTGCTAAAACCAGTTGCAAAGGCACCATTTTCCTCGCCTGTCTGAAGGCCTCTATTACACCGAGGGGATCCTTAAACCGATCGAAACGGGAAACCTGCAAAATAAGCGGTAAATCAGGCTTCAGACCAAAACGCTCAAAGACTCCTTTGATTTCCTCTTCGGGAAGATCTATATTTTTTTCACTTAAGGGATCTATGCTGGGGGCGATAAGATACTGTTGATGAGGCAGAAATTGAGCAAACTGCGCAAGAGAAAAGATACTGGCATCATAGGTGTGGATCCACTTTTTTAAATACTTCCATACCGGACGATATGGTCGGCTACAGTCTATATGACACCTCCAGACCCATTTACCACGCCTATTGGGACAAAAACTGAGAAATGGTGCCGGTTGTGGGTCATGTATAAAAACAAAGTCAGCCTCTTCCAGGACAGACCGAAGTCTCTCTGCATTCTCTGCATTAACTGTTTCATAGGCCTCCAGCATGGCCTCAGATAGATCTATTGGAAAACCCTGGATGGCATTATGAAATCCCTTGGTACATTGATAAAAAAGACTATTACCATTTAACACTTCCCACTTCACATCAAGACCCAGGGCATCCATCATCGGAACCAGTTTTCTGAGGATCTCAGCCACTCCTCCACCTTCCCTGGTGGAATTTACATGAACAACCTTCATGCCTTTAAGAGGGGCAGCTAACTGTCTAAGGTGATTTATTACATCCATGCCTGTCACTTCTGCATAGCGGTCAAGGAGTTCATTCATGAGTTCCCTCCGCTAAAGTATTCCTCCAGCACATGGGTAACCTGAAAACGCAATTCTTTTAAAGAAGAAAAAAACGGGTCAACAGCCATAAGTTTAAGTCTGAGATCATTATATACGTCGCCCCATCCTGTCAACCAGGCGCTAAAGTCATCGCTTCCATCTTCTGTCCTCCTCCGGGCATCTATAAAGTGATAAAATATGCTGCCGATTGTCATTTCAGGCACGGCCGAAGGCAAATCTGACGGTATCTCCATATAACGTCCAGTATTCAATACCACTATCTGAGACCGAACAAAATGAAATTGCTCATCGGCCTTTGTCCATGGCACAAATTCATTTTCGTAAAGCACGTCTTCTATACATTCCACCAAATCATGTCTTATAGAATCAATATCTTCGTAATCAGTAGGGTCAATAACACTCAGCTTCTCTGCCAAGGCCTTTTCGTTAAGACGGCGATATACCCATGATGCAAAATCATTACTATACTCAGGTTCGTCAAACTGGGGCTCTAAAAAACGCCCCCAAAAGTGATGATAGATGCTGCTTTCATGAACCCTCAGCAGCCCCTCCTTAAATTCTCTTAAATTTTGGGCTTTGTAACCAGTGGCCATAGCCACAAGTGCGCAATCTTTTATATCGAAGGGTTGAGTGAATGGACTTTTGTTATCAGCTTGTTCAGCCATGCATCGCAATCTCCTTTAGTCTCTCCTTAATATCAAATATATATATTGTTTATTATATCTACTTTTCTTAAGCAGGCAAATAAAGAGGTTACCGAGATCTGTTTCCTATATAAACGTATACAAAAAGTATCTTTAAATTATGAAAGTGAGTGGGAAAATTCCTTGACTTAAAAAACCCCGAACTTATTTTCTTCTTAAATACAATGAATCGAATTAGAAACAAAGGAGGTTCATACCATGTTTGAAGTTACACCTTGGAGACCATTACGCGAACTGAGCAATCTAAGAAGGGAGATGGATGAGCTTTGGGGAAACTTGAGCGGTGAAAAAGAATTTCTACCCATGAAAGGGGAATGGATGCCTGCTGTTGATGTATCAGAGACAAAGGATTCCCTCATCGTAAAGGCTGAAATCCCAGGCATGGAGTCTAAGGATATTGACGTATCTCTCTGTGGAGATTTATTGACAATAAAGGGAGAAAAAAAGCAGAAAACAGAGGAAAAAAAAGAGAATTACCATCGCATAGAGACGCATTACGGGGCTTTCTCCAGGACTATAAGGGTTCCTGTGTCGGTTAATTCTGAAAAAATAAAGGCGTCCTATGATAACGGGGTTTTAAAAATCACCCTTCCCAAAAAGGAAGAGGTAAAGGCAAAACAGATCGAGATCAAATAACGCTGATAGTTGTTTAGATATTCCAAAAAAATCTTTAAGGCGGCTTTTAAAGCCGCCTTTTTTTCTTTAAAACCGTCGGCAAAACAAGTCTTTAACTGCCGCTCCGGTATAATCAATATCCAGATAGATGGGCTGCATCATTGCCAGATCTCATGTATATTAACGACAGGAAGGTCGAAAATGCCCATATAACCAATCAACTATACCCGGTCATTTTAATCCCTTGAATACAATCCCGTTAATATGGCTTCTGCCAGAGTACGGCCCCTTATTAGATTCTCTAACTCAGCTTTTTTCGTTCTTTCATCGACCTCAAGGACTCTGTCTAGAGCAAACAGCTTGAATTCATATCTATGAATGGAAGAATCCGGACACGGCCCTTTATAGCTGCATTTCCCGTAATCATTTGTACCTTGTATACTTGCCTGAGGCACCTTATTTTCTTTCATTTCTCTTGTATCCGCTGGGATGTTAAAGATAATCCAGTGGACCATAGCCCTGATCGGAGAGTCGCGGTCTTCCATTGTCATAGCAAAACTTTTTGTATTTTCAGGCACATCTTCTATTATAAATTCAGGACTATTGTCACCGGCGTCGCATGTATATTTCGCAGGCATAAAACCGTTATTCTCAAAAACACTCTTTAGTCTCACTTAGTTTACCCCCCTTCCCTTTTGTTTAAACTAATTTAAAATATATAAATTTTCTTTTTTTCAGAAAAGCGCCCAATGACAAATTCATCCAGCCGAATGCGAACTAGTCCTCTTCAATTGCCTTACTTCACGGTATGTTATTTCCATATCGCAACCTAGTCAAGCTCTTTAATACCTATTATAGTTTAAGATGTCAGTCAATTCAGTCCCTCTAGTTTATGAATTTTTTAAGGCGATTCTGTCCGTTTATTCAAAAGGATTTTTTAAAAAAATAGTCTGTTCCCTTTCAGGCCCCACTGAGATAAGCACTATTGGTATTTCAGCCATATCCTCTATAATTTTTAGATAGTCTCTGGCCTTTTTAGGTAGATCATCCAACGATTTCATGAGGCTAAGGTCCTCCTCCCAGCCGGACAGTGTCATATTAATCGGCTTTATTGAATTGATCTGCCTGATATTGGCTGGCATACAGGAATATCGGGTCCCTGCAATATCGTATTCAGTGCAGATATCGAGTTGAGAAAGGCCGCTTAATACATCAAGTTTTGTGATAGCCAGCCCATCAAGTCCGTTAATCCTGACGGCGTCTTTTAATACAACACCATCAAGCCATCCACAGCGACGACGACGACCTGTGGTAGCACCAAACTCGTCTCCCTTTTTCTGTAAAAAATCTCCAACCGCGTCCTCAAGTTCTGTTGGGAAAGGACCAGCACCTACCCTTGTAGTATAGGCCTTGCAGATTCCCACCACTCTATCGATCTTGCTGGGGCCTATTCCTGCGCCACAGCAAGCCGCTCCGGCCACTGTATTGGAGGATGTTACAAAGGGGTAAGTGCCGTGATCAATATCAAGCTGAGTACCTTGAGCACCCTCAAAAAGTACGTTCCTCCCATTACGAACCGCTTCATCTATCAATATAGAGACATTGTCTACAAAAGGGGCAAGACGCTCGGCATAATTCTGAAACTCACCATAAATGGTCTCGAAATCAAGTGGATCGGCATTCAGCAACTCAGTAAGATAAAAGTTCTTCTCTTTTAAGTTATCCTCGAGTTTTTCTCTAAAGAGCTCAGGATCAAGAAGATCAGCCACTTTGATTCCATTTCTGACTATCTTGTCGTCATAGCATGGTCCTATGCCTCGTCCCGTAGTACCAAGCCTTTTACCCTCAGTCTTGGCAACCTCCCTGGCATGGTCCAGTGCCCTGTGGTACGGCATTATGACATGGGCATTTGAGCTTAGCCTTAATCTGTCTGAGGTCACGGGCCTGCCTCTTGCGGCAAGCCCCTCAAGTTCTTGAATAAAAATTGACGGATCAATTACAATTCCATTCCCGATCAGACAGAGCTTGTCATCATTTAGAATCCCGGAAGGAATAAGATGAAAAATAAATTTTTCGCCGTCTACTACCAGGGTATGGCCGGCATTGTTCCCACCCTGAAAACGTACTATAACGTCCGCATACTCAGTCAAGAGGTCTACTATCTTACCTTTGCCTTCATCACCCCACTGCGTTCCCACCACTACCACTGTCGACATAAAAAAAGCCCTCCCTTCTTTACTTTTGCGGCCATTAAGGATACTTAGATCATTTAAAAAAGTCAAACAAACCGGCCTTTGAAAACAGTTAATGGGTTATATTTACAGAATGCCTTTTTCTAACGAGATACTACCATGAGATATAGGCTCCGAGTTATAAATGACAGCGCTTGATCAGCAAAATAAAAAATCCAGCCCGACGCTATTCCTGATAGATGGCAGCTCGTATCTTTACAGGGCTTACTTTGCCATACGTCAGCCAATGACCACCCATGATGGATTTCCCACCAAGGTAATATATGGCCTCACAAATATGCTCTGGAAGGTTCTGAGAGAAAAAGACCCTGAATATGTGGCTATGGTTTGGGATGCTAAAGGCACTACCTTCAGACACGAACTCTACACCAATTACAAGACAAACAGGCCTGCGATGCCTGATGAAATGAGCATTCAGATTCCATACGTAAAAGAAGTAGTAAATGCCATGGGTC
>CAZPDU010000081.1:0-3044 GCA_964585405.1 uncultured Thermodesulfobacteriaceae bacterium
ACACTTGCCGGCGGTGTCAATGCCTATAACGGAGACGTCGCGTTTCCAATCGTTTCCAGAGAAGGTATCGTCCAGATGAACCCTGAGGTCATTATCGAAATAATTCCGGACATAGAGGAAAAGGACCGGGACCAGGCAACGACTACGAATGAATGGGCCGGCCTCTCGCAGATCGATGCGGTCAGAAAGGGCCGTATCTGCGACTTTAGAGAAGATTACACCGTGATTCCAGGACCGAGATTTATCCTTATCCTGGAAAAGATGGCACGGCTGATACACCCGGAGGTGGACTGGAAATAAAAATGGAGAAAACCATTATCGAAATATTGGAATTTTCATTCTCCATAAACGGCAAGACCATTCTTAAGGACATTTCATTCAATGTCAAGGAAGGTGAATACATTTCAATCCTGGGGCCGAACGGGGCCGGGAAAACCACCCTGCTGAAATGCCTGGATCGGATTCACAAAGGGGGAAATGGAGATATCATAATAGCCGGAAAACCGCTTGACAAATACAGCCAGAAAGAACTCGCACAAAAATTGAGCTATGTCCCGCAGGCGGATGGTCGCATTTCACCCTTTACTGTATATGAGTTTGTTATGATGGGCCGTTATCCTCATCTAAGCCCTTTTTCCTCGCCGGGGAAGAGAGATGAAGAAGCGGTGCACGACGCGCTGGACATCACTGGAATATCGGAATTCAGCGAACGTCTTCTGCCCACACTCAGTGGCGGAGAGCGCCAGAAGGGCTTCATCGCAGCAGCACTTGCTCAGGAAGCGAAAGTTCTTCTTCTTGACGAACCCACGACCTTTCTGGACCCTAAACATCAAGTCGACGTTCACAGGCTGCTGGAACGCGCCAATCGTGAGCGGGGTTTTACCGTGCTTTCCGTAACCCATGACATCAACAGCGCAATCTTAACGAGCCGGCGTATCCTGGCACTTAAAGATGGCACGATTGTCTTTTGCGGCCTTGCGGACGAATTCATGAACAACGAAATCCTTTATAAAATATACGAAAAATCGTTCCTTTTTGTGAAGCACCCCCAAACGGGAAAGACCGTTACCCTGCCTGAATTACCATTATGAATACAGGATCGAGACCTAACCGGTTAATACCGCTGGCCCTTCTTCTCATCCTGGCCATTATTGTCTTTTCATGCGCACCCATAATCGGAATGAATACTATACCATTGAGTGCCGTCTTACATCCAGCATCCGGTGGCATGGAGTCGAATATCTTCTGGAAAATCAGGATACCCAGAGTATGTATTTCCTTCCTCGCGGGGGCCGGCCTTTCAGTGAGCGGCATGGCCTTTCAGGCAATGTTTCGCAACCCGCTGGCCACGCCGTTTACCCTCGGTGTGGCCAGCGGGGCGTCTCTTGGAGCAGCAATCTACGTCCGCCTCGGTTTAGTTTTCAGCGTATTTGGTATTTCCGGCATATCCATTGCCTCATTTGCAGGGGCTATTTTCTCCATTCTGCTGGTATATGGTCTGACCAGGGCAAGGCGAGGATTTTCCACAGCCACCATGCTTCTGGCCGGAGTCGCCATCAGTTTTTTCTTTTCCAGTGTCATCCTCTTTACCCAGTACATGAGCGATTTCTCTCAGTCGTTCCGTATCTTGCGCTGGCTCATGGGAGGACTCGAGGTCGTCGGGTTTGAGTCAGTCCTGAATATGGCTCCATTCGTAATCAGTGGAAGTGTCATAATCATATACATGACCTATGAGCTGAACCTGATGACGACAGGGGAGGAAATCGCTATCAGTCGTGGAGTCAATGTGTGGAAAACAAAAAATATCCTCTTCTTTGCAACCTCACTTATGGTAGGAGGTATTGTAGCCATATGCGGGCCAATCGGTTTCGTGGGCATGATGGTCCCTCACATCTGCCGGCTCCTGATCGGTGCTGATCACAGATACCTGACACCGGCCACCCTCATGTTTGGCGGGGCATTCCTGACCCTTTGTGATATGCTTGCCAGGACGCTCATTGCACCTGCCGAAATACCGGTAGGCATCATCACGGCCCTGCTTGGCGGTCCTTTCTTCATCTGGTTGCTCCTTGGGAAAACCTCTTATAAAAGGGGAATAATATGAGCAGGTTCAGGCCTCAGGGCAAGGTATGTATCGTCTACCTGCGACTGAAACTCTGTGTACCGCTCTTTCTTCAGCGATAGAAAGGCAAAAAAACGAAACATCGTGACTAATCATAACTTTCTGATGACAAATCCGGTGTCTTTTCCGCTGAATGTTTTTACCATAAACTATTGCGTTTCTGCCTCTTATCTGGTCTAAATGCACACCTCTATAGTTAATAAAACAGTCTCTGGAGACAGGGAATTCGAATTCTCTGATTCCATAGCAAAACCAGTCTCACATAAAAAATAGTAACTCCAAAAATTATAGGGATCTTTTTCATGATAGATAGATACAGTCGACCAGGAATGGCAGCCATATGGACCCTTGAAAATAAATACAAGACCTGGCTCGAAGTGGAAATCCTTGCAGCAGAGGCCTGGGCTGAGATTGGAGCAGTGCCCGGTAAGGCCGCAGAGGACATAAGAAAAAGCGCCGCCTTTGAAACGGAACGGATAGCCAGAATCGAAGAAAAGACCCGTCATGATGTCATCGCCTTTCTTACCAACGTGGCAGAGCATATAGGGCCGTCTGCCAGGTACCTGCATTGGGGCCTTACATCGTCTGACATGCTTGACACAGCCAGTGCCGTAATATTTAAGCAGGCCCTGGAAATCATCATTGATGACGTGGATGCCCTCTTGGATGTCATAAAAAGACGCGCCTTTGAACACAGAGACACCGTGATGGTGGGAAGGTCTCATGGTATCCACGCCGAGCCCATTACCTTCGGCCTGAAGCTTGCGATCTGGTTCGATGAGATGCGGAGGAACCGCAGACGCCTTGAAAATGCAAAGGAGACGATTTCCTGCGGTAAACTGTCAGGGGCTGTCGGAACGTTTGCACACGCCGATCCCTGGATAGAATCTTATGTATGCGAACACCTGGGGCTTAAACCGGC
>CAZPDU010000082.1:0-2396 GCA_964585405.1 uncultured Thermodesulfobacteriaceae bacterium
GCCTGCTTCACGATATCGGAAAGGTTGTATTAGGGGAATTTGTATATGAGTCATT
Source organism: uncultured Thermodesulfobacteriaceae bacterium (assembly GCA_964585405.1). GTDB lineage: Bacteria > Desulfobacterota > Dissulfuribacteria > Dissulfuribacterales > UBA3076 > UBA3076. Next base: position 56 of record CAZPDU010000082.1, read on the forward strand.
TCAGGAAATCATGGATCTCGTCTCAAAGCGGGGGTATTCCTTTATTGAAGCAGAACAAGAAATAATTGGCACTAATCACGCAGAGTTAGGTGGAGAAATAGCATCTCTCTGGTCTTTTCCCGGGGAGATAAGAGACGCTATTACCTATCATCATCGGCCTGATTTGATGGAAAACGGTGAAGATGGTCTTCCATGGATTATCTATCTTGCAGACCAAGCATGTATGATGATGGGTATAGGTGGCGGTGCGGACAGTTTAGCATATAGGGGATTGAAAGAGGTGGTAAATAAATTCGATCTTCGCCAGAGGGATTTTGAGAAGAGCATTGTACTGCTTTTGAAAGACCTAGATAAGGCAAAAGACTTGCTCGATTTAGTAAAGAATGAATAAACGTAAACTGATTTAAGGAGTTACTAGTTGTGTCTTTCAATATACTGATTGTGGATGACTCACGGTCAATGTGCGCCGTTATAGAGAAGATAGTTTCAATGTCAGGTTTTAAGATGGATTATTGCTTTAAGGCAGGCAATGGGAGGGAGGCACTGGATATATTGGCAAAGGAGTGGGTAGATGTGATTATATCAGACATAAATATGCCTGAAATGAATGGGTTAGAGTTTTTAGGAGAGCTCAAGAAAGACAGCCTTCTTAGAGCAATACCCGTTATAGTAATAAGCACTGAAGGCAGTGAAGAGCGTATTCAAAGTGCCTTTGATTTGGGGGCAAAGGGTTTTATAAAAAAGCCTTTTTTGCCCGAAGAGATAAAAAAGGTCCTTTATGAGATAATAGGAGTAAATGATGACGGAGGATATGAAGGGGATAAGGGAGACGATGACATCTTCGATTTTTGAAGTGTTTGAAAAGATGTTCTATATCTTTTTGGAACCCTTGAATAGCAGGTATCCTGGATATGATGTACGAGCCGACATAAGTTTTGAAGGTACTATAAGTGGTAATGTCAGCATCTTGTTTTCCAGGGAGATAGCAAGGGCTATGGTTCAAAACATGCTGGGGCTTGAGGACGGCGATATTCCCGTAAAAGTTATAGAAGACTGCTCAAAGGAAGCGACAAACATGGTCTGCGGGAATTTTCTAAGCAGACTTTATAATACTCAGGTATTCGATCTTTCTATGCCAACATTTAAAGAATGTAAATCTGAAAATCTTGAATCAGGAGATGATATCTGCAGGATGGATTTTGACTCTGATAATGGAAAGATGGGCGTGATGGTGAAAGTTTAGGTTAATTTTCCAAACAAATCTGAAAAGCGCAGTTTGTAATTTTTACTAAATTTCTGAGGAACAAGGAATTAAGTTGTCTAAACTGGGCTACTAAAATGTTACAGTTTGGTTTTTTCGAATCGGGAGTTGGTGAACTTGAATAGGATAAAGGTACTTATCGTTGATGATTCCGCTATGGTGAGGAATATATTTTCCCAGAAGCTATCAAAATTCCCGGATATTGAAATAGTAGGCACAGCCCCGGATCCGTATATTGCAAGGGATAAGATCCTAAAACTTAAACCGGATGTAATAACTTTGGATATCGAGATGCCCAAGATGGATGGTATCACATTTCTAAAGAAGTTGATGAGATATTATCCGTTGCCTGTAGTCATGGTCAGCTCATTGACAGTAAAAGGGGGAGAATTGACATTAGAGGCGATGGACATCGGTGCAGTGGAAGTCATCGCAAAGCCCGGCAGTTCTTATGTGATAGGTGATATGGGCACGCAACTGGCAGAAAAGATAAGGGCCGCATCAAGGGTAAAAATGGTAAAGAGGAATCCGGCTCATCAAAAGACAAGTAACGAGTTTAAGCCTATAGGAGCCCTTTCAAAGACCTCTTCTAACAAGGTTATCGCTATAGGTGCCTCTACAGGTGGCACAGAGGCGCTCAAGAACGTCCTTTCCAGGATGCCTTACAATTCACCGGGGATAGTCATAGTACAACATATGCCAGCCAAGTTTACAACGGCATTTGCGGAGAGATTGGATGATATCTGTCAGGTCACGGTGAAGGAGGCCCAGAATAATGATACCGTAAATCCGGGGACCGCACTGATTGCCCCCGGGAACTACCATATGATCCTAAGGAGGAGTGGTGCCAGGTATTATGTTGAGGTCAAGACTGGTCCCATGGTTCATCATCAGCGTCCCGCCGTTGACATACTTTTCAAGTCAGTTGCTCAATATGCGGGCACTAATTCGATCGGTGCCATATTGACCGGCATGGGAGTGGACGGAGCGGAGGGGCTTTTAAAAATGAAGCAGGCCGGAGCGAAGACCATTGCACAGGATGAGAAATCATGCGTTGTCTTTGGAATGCCGAAAGAGGCA
>CAZPDU010000083.1:0-13992 GCA_964585405.1 uncultured Thermodesulfobacteriaceae bacterium
TCAGATAGAGACTAAGGGCAGTTTCACCGGCATAGGTATAGAAATCAGCCTCAAGGATGGCATACTGACAGTTGTGTCTCCTATAGAGGGCACACCGGCGTACGAAGCAGGTCTCAAGGCCAATGATAAAATACTAAAGATAGATGACAAAACCACTAAAAACATGACCTTGATTGAGTCAGTTAAGCTTCTAAGGGGTGTCAAGGGGACAAAGGTCACCATTTCCATATATCGTGAGGGATGGAGACAGCTTAAAGATATAACTCTTATAAGGGACGAGATCCCCATACAGAGTGTGAGGTCCAGGATTCTGGAAGATGGTTATGGTTATATACGTGTTAGTAATTTCCAAGACAAGACTTTTTCTGAGCTGGAAAAAGCCCTAAAAGAGCTGGAAGAGGGCGAAGGTCTTAAGGGCCTAGTCCTGGATTTGCGGAACAATCCCGGCGGTTTACTTGATCAGGCAGTAAAGGTAGCTGATGTGTTTCTGGAAAAAGGGCTTGTTGTCTATACAGATGGCAGGATGGAAGAACAAAAAATGCGTTTTGAGGCTCAGGCTAACAGGTATTCTCACAATTACCCCATTGCAGTATTGGTTAATGAAGGAAGTGCCAGTGCCTCGGAGATAGTTGCAGGGGCCTTACAAGATCATAAAAGGGCAATAATTTTAGGAGTACAGACCTTTGGCAAGGGATCTGTCCAGACTATTATCCCACTTGAAGACGGATCTGCAGTACGCCTTACCACAGCCAGATACTATACACCTAATGGCAGATCCATACAGGCAAAGGGTATAGAGCCAGATATAGAAATACCTTACGCTCTATTGAAAAAACCAGAAGAAAAGGACAAAATTTTTCATTTCCTTACAGAACGAGATTTAGAAGGACACCTTCTAAATGAAGAAAGGACAATTGAAGATGATTCGAGTTCTGTAAAAGATGAGCCAAGGTCTGACGACTCCGAAGTTGACAGTGAAGAAACACAGTCGCCTCCCATGGATAACCAGTTAGAAGAGGCTGTCAGAATACTGAAGGCCTGGGCTATATTTAAACAAATAAATTAGTGCACGGATTATCATGGATATAAGTATTCATAAATTTAAACGTCTTGATAATATGTGTTCAATAAAGTGAATTCTCATATTATAGAATTACAAATCTTTGGCAGAGCTGTGAGACATATAATATATACTTGTCCAAGCCTTTAAATGGTTAAATCTCGTTCCTCGAGTAAAAAAATACCCAAAAAGAAGGTTGAAGTACGTCCTCCAGGGTTATTCTGGCCCATAATAGCACTGGGAATAATAGGATCAATTGTAACGCTTTTATATTTACTTCCTCTGCCCTTTCAATTGCCTTTTGAAGAATTTGATTCCGTACCACCGGTTGTCCGTCCTTCCGAACCATCAAGACCGGAAAGTACCGCTACTATGCCCTTGGTAGCCATACTTATAGACGACATGGGTAATAATTTTAGTATCAACAATGATTTTCTGAAGTTGGATGCCCCTCTTTCTTTTTCTTTTCTCCCAACTGCACCCTATACGCCCAAACTGGCCAAAAAGGCCAAGGATCTTGGCAAAGATGTCTTGATACATTTGCCCCTGGAGCCCGTTAATTCTGCGATTGACCCGGGTCCAGGCGCTCTGCGTCTGAGTATGGATTTTGATTCCATGTTACAGGTACTCAGAAAAGACTTGGATGCCGTACCAGGTGCAATCGGGGTAAATAATCATATGGGTTCTAAATTTACTACAAACCAAAGGGGTATGGAATTGATCCTCAGTGAAATAAAGCGCCGTGGTCTTTTCTTTGTTGACAGTAAGACCACTCATGACAGTGTGGCATATGTAACTGCCAGATCCATGGGTATACCCGCTGCGGAAAGGGCCGTATTTTTAGACCACGATAACAAAAAGGAATCCATCAGAAGGGAAATAAAAAAAATGGTAAAATTATCTGTCGATAACGGATGTGTTCTTGCCATAGGACATCCGACATCTAATACATGGAAGGTTTTATCTGAGGAACTGCCTGGAGTACGGAAAAGTGCCAGCATTGTTCCGGTCCATAAAATTCTTGTTGGCCAGTAGAACTTAACCCGTACTTTACCCTCACAGTTACTGGAAGATGATAAAAATGAAATATGGAGAAAAAAAAATACAAGGGGCCGAGCTTGAATCGTGGCCTAATCCATATCCTGAACGCGACTATACCATAGAGATAAGTTTTCCGGAGTTTACCTGCCTTTGTCCAAGGTCCGGTTATCCTGATTTTGCTACCATAAAGATAATTTATGTACCGGATCAGTTCATAGTGGAACTGAAATCTCTAAAACTCTATCTAAACGACTATAGAGATCGATATATTTCACACGAAGAGGCCACCAACAGGATTTTCTCAGACCTGATGAAGATCCTTTCTCCGCGCACAATCAAACTGGAAGGTGACTTTCATCCCAGAGGTAATGTCCACACAGTGATCAGAGTGGAAGGAGGTTCAAATGCAGGATAGACAAGGGATGCTGCCTTATAATTCATGGGTTTCGATCAGCGCCAGTAGCTCCTTTGTTTTATCCAGCACCAGTTTTTTATCCCCTCTAGATTCCACATTAAGGCGTAATACCGACTCGGTATTTGAACAGCGCAAATTAAAGCGCCAGCTATCAAACTCCATGCTTATGCCATCCGTTTCATCTATTCTGGCAGCCTGAGGTCCATAAAACTTTTTTATGCTGGCAATAGCAGCTAAAGGATCATCCAATCGTCGATTGATCTCTCCACTAACCGGATATAAAGCGATACGTTTATCTAACATAGCTGAAAGTGGCTGTTTTTTCTGACTTAACAGTCCAGCAATTAATAGCCATGGGATCATGCCACTGTCACAATAAGCAAAATCCCGAAAGTAATGGTGGGCGCTCATCTCACCACCGTAAATCGCATTTTCAGACCTCATGCGCTCCTTCATAAAGGCGTGCCCTGTCTTATTCTTTAAGGGTATGCCGCCTGCACCCGTCACGACATCAATAGTGTTCCATATCAATCGTGGATCGTGGATGATCTTTTCCCCTGATTTTTTGGTCAAAAATGCTTCGGCCAGCAGGCCTACAATATAATAGCCTTCGATAAAGCGGCCTTTTTCGTCAAAAAAGAAACAGCGATCAAAATCTCCATCCCATGCAATACCCAAATCAGCCCCTGAAGTTACAACGGTCTTACTGGTAACAGAACGGTTTTCCGGCAATAGTGGGTTTGGAATTCCATTGGGGAAAGTTCCATCAGGCCGATGCTGTATCTTAATGAACTTAAAGGGCAGATGGGTCTCTAACGCATCCATCACCGGACCTGCGCAGCCGTTACCGGAATTGATTACAATCTTAAGAGGATAAAGTCTTGATATGTCAACATAATGTAACAGATGCCTTATATATTCAGGCCGGTTTATCAATTCTTCATACTGTCCTGATCTTTCCTCGGGGGAGAATATCCCCTGTTCTGTCAGACGGCGGATTTCTTTAAGTCCTGTATCCCCGCTTATAGGTCTTGCGCCTTCCCGCACCAGCTTCATACCGTTAAAATCCCTTGGGTTGTGGCTTGCTGTTACCATAATCCCGCCATCCAGGTGATGATGAAAAGTGGCGAAATATACCTCCTCTGTGCCGCACAGACCAATATCGAATACATTTACTCCGCTTTTCATAAGCCCATGGGTGAGGGCATCACAAAGAGATTCACTGGAGAGCCGAACGTCACGTCCTATTACGACCTGCCTGGGGCTTAGAAACTCAGCATAGCTCCTGCCGATCTTAAAGGCTATGTCCTCATTCAATTGATCAGGAATACGGCCACGTATATCATAGGCCATGAAACATTCAAGGTCAGCGGCCATATACATCCTCTAATCTTATGATGTCATCTTCACCAAGGTAGCTGCCAGTTTGGACCTCTATCAAATCCAAAGGAATCACGCCCAGATTTTCCAGGCGATGATTTACACCCAGTGGTATATAAGTAGATTGGTCTTCTGTCAGTAATAAAACCTCATCGCCCCGTGTAACCCTGGCAGTACCTCTGACTATAATCCAGTGCTCTGCTCTGTGATGATGCATCTGCAAAGAGAGGATCCCTCCGGGCTTGACTGTAATCCGTTTTACCTGGAAACGTTCAGATACATCTATACTCTCAAATGAACCCCATGGTCTATAAACCTTACGGTGGCTGCTGTATTCATTTCGTCCGGACGCCTTCAATCGATTTACAATGGTCTTCACGTCTTGAACACGTTTTTTATGAGCAACGAGCAGTGCGTCGGGAGAATCCACCACTATGAGGTCTTTTACTCCTACTGCAGTCATCAGTCTTCCTTCGCTGCGCAGATAACAGTTCTTGACATCTTGGGTCATCACGTCCCCAAGGACCACATTTTTATTTTTATCCCGGGGCCCCAGTTCCAACAGCGACCCCCATGAACCAAGATCACTCCAGCCTGCATCCAGAGGTACCACAACAGCGCTGTCAGTTTTCTCCATTATTGCATAATCCACCGAGTCACTGGGGCAATCAACAAATGCCTCGGCATCCAGACGCAAAAAATCCAGATCCCGTACAATCTTTTCATGGGCCGCAGTACAGGCATAGAGTATCTCGGGGGCAAATTGTTCCAGTTCATTGATATAGCGGCTGGCCTTGAACATGAACATTCCACTGTTCCAATAATAAACACCTGACGCAATATAATCTTTAGCTGTATTAAGATCTGGCTTTTCCACAAAACGATCTACCTGAAAAGCCGGACTATCGGTCTGTAGACGATCTGATGCCTTGATGTATCCATAACCTGTTTCAGGTGCCGTGGGTATGATGCCAAAAGTCACCAGCTTTCCCTGCTCCGCCAATAAAGTACCAGTTTCAACAGCCTGGGCGAAAGTCTGGGTGTCTCTAATGATATGATCTGCCGGTAATACAAATAGCACAGGGTCGTCTTTCTGCTGTATTATACTCAAGGCGGCACATGCCACTGCAGGGGCGGTATTTCGCCCCACCGGTTCAAGAATAATGGACAGAGACTCCACACCGATCTGGCGCAACTGCTCAGCTGCAAGAAAACGATGTTGATTGTTGCAAACAAGCAGCGGTGTCTCGCAACCCGAAAGATCCGATAGACGTCTGACAGTTGACTGTAAAAGCGTTTCGTCTTCCACCAGTGAATAAAATTGCTTAGGATAGGCCTCACGAGATAGCGGCCAGAGACGGGTACCTGAGCCGCCGCATAAGATAATCGGCACAATCATTGAAAGTTTCTCTCCATTTAACTAAATTTATGGTAAATAGTTATAAATTGCGTTTTTGAACCATTCAGAAATGCAGGAAAGAATTAGACTAAAAATAGAGGGCATAATAAAGGGCCACCTAATTATACAAAGTTATGCAATTCCCCTGCCCATAAAACTTTTGAATGAAGTTTTCGGCCCTGAGTTCAGGATGAACGCTACAGCCTGGTCCTATTATTATTCCCTGGGGTATTTGTGTTCGAAGACCGATTACAGTGAGTGCCTCTTCCTGGTTGCCGATTATAGAATCTTTACCAATACTGACACCAAGGTCAGTTATGGTATTCTCAACTTTGGCTCCTGGTCCGACCTGGGTATCGAAAAACAGTATTGAATCTTTTACCACTGCTCCCACTCCTACATAGGCCCCAGGGAAAAGGATTGATCGGTCGACACGCCCTTTAACTCTAACTCCATTATAGACCCTTGAGTTATCTATTGATCCCCGAGTATCGATCAGCGCCGGGCCCCTGTCTCTAACTGCCTCGTGGTCCAAATTGGTGCGAAGTTGCCAAGCCTCTAATTTTATCCCTGGGCGTTCTCCCAAGAGATCCATATTTGCGGTCCAGTATTCCTCCAAGGTGCGGCTATATCCCCAGTAACCGTAAAATTTATAACCATATACCTCATATTTGTCCATTATGGCGGGTATTATGTCTCTGCCAAATTCATGAGAGTCGATTCCGGCATTTTCTTTAAGAGCCTGTTCCAGGACCTCTGTCTTAAACAGGTATATGGTCATTGATGCCCAGTTAGATAAAGGGCGGACCGGTTTTTCAAGATATTCCAGAAGACGACCTCCTCTTGCATCATCATCAGAAATTCGAGCCAGACCGAATCTGGATGAACCTGACGGACTGACCTCCACAAAAGAGGCAGTAACATCGGCCCCCATATCCAGATGAAATTGAATGAGTCTGTTATAATTCATGTGATACACATGGTCGCCAGATAAAATCAGTATAAGGTCTGGTTTGTGAGCACGGATAAAATCAAGATTCTGATATACCGCGTCAGCAGTGCCCTTATACCAGTCTGAGGCGTGCAAGCCTTGAAAGGGGGGAAGAATAGTAATACCACGATGTCTGCCTGTCATATCCCATGATGCGCCTGTTCCGATATGTTCTATTAAAGACGAGGACCTGTACTGACTTAGAATTCCGACTCTCTCAATGCCTGAATGCATAAGATTACTAAGAGGAAAATCTATGAATCTGTATAGGCCTCCAAAGGGCACTGTGCTCTTTGGCCTGAGGAAGGTAAGTACTCCAAGTTCGTCAACCCTTCCGCCTGCAAGAACCATAGCTAAAATTTTCGGCATTGGCTAACCTGATGAGTGGATTTAAATCAAATTGTCGTCGATTCTGTAACAGAAGAGGATAATTCGTCCGACGTGTTATTATTATCAGGTCCAAATGACTTTTCTTCAGTGGCTGCCTCTTCCATAGCTTCATCGACCATCTGATCAAAGTCCTCATCGAGGTTGTCTCCCGCCAGACTTCCCATTTTCTTCATCCATCTGGCCATACTTTTAGGATCATTTTCGTCGAGACCGGCCATCATCGAAGGATCTGCCAATTTGTCCATTCTTGTCTCTTCGGAAAGACGTACATGGACTCTGGAGATCAATTTGGTGACTGAACTGCTTCCACAATGTTTGCAATGAGATTCAAAATTGTCCCTGTTGAGGACAAGGTGGGAAGAAATCTTTCCACATTTTTTGCAGCGATATTCATAGATCGGCACTCTACTTCCCTCCACTTACTGGATTGTATACACCATCTATTTAAGCAATATGTTTAACTACCAAACGAAGGAGCTTGGCTGTTGAAAATTTTTTAGCAGCACCGTTGGGTAAATTTTTGCAGGGGACCTCTGCCCTGGCACTTTGTCTGTGCCCGCCGGCTGATCCTATGTTCCCAAAGACACGGGCAGCCAATTTGCCTGCATGTTTTTTATAACCATCGCAGCGAAAGATGACCACGAGCTTTTCACCATAACGGCCGGATATTATAACCCATGCTATATCATGAATATGTGAAAAAAAATCGGCTACCACTACAAGTATGTCCGGATTTCCAACACGTCCAAGATGGATATAAACACATTTTTTGCTGATTTTCATGGTTTCCAGTGCAATCTTGAAATATTTCAGTTCTGATCTTCTTATATCAGCGGTCTCTATCTTATTTAACAGTTGCTGGTTGATTTGTTTAAAGAGATATTGGAAACAGAGTATATCAGATGGGGAGGTCTTATTGGTAAAATTTTGGGTATCAACCTTGATACCGTAAAAAAGCGCTGTTGCAAGTGCCACTGCAGGTTTTATTTTAGCTGCCTTCAGGTATTCAGTGAGCATAGATGCAACCGCTCCATATTCTGGTCTTATGTCTACGAAGGGGGCATCCCATCCATCAGTAAGTGGGTGGTGATCGATCACTGCATCATAGGAAATTGAGGTCAGGTCTGGATGATGAGGGGGCTGAGAGTCTACGAGCACAAATTTGGTGTATTGGCCCTGCTTTACTCCCCTGAGCCTATGCAGAGGAATTTTTAGAAAATCTCTCATTGCAAGGTTATTTACCCGCTTTATCTCATTATTGTGGGCTATTGTAACATCTTCCACTTTTCGGCTAAGCAATCTTTTCACTGCCTGGGCACTGGCCATGGCATCAGGATCAGCTATTATTACTATCAGCACGCGGTCGTCCCGGTTGAAAATTTGCAGGAAAGAACGGAGACGTTCCTTGTTGGAAAGCCTCTTTGTGGCACGCGCGCTTTGCTCAGGAGATTGTGGCAAATCAACTTTTTCAGGATTATTTTTACTGTTATTCACCGAATTTGTCATTTTACTATTATAATATAAGAGCCTCATAAGGAATTATGGCCATGGGAAAAAACAGGCATGGTCTTTTTTGCATTATACTTATCTTGTAGTTTTGAACGGCTTTTTTTATTATGTGTTTAAAGGACCTTTTACAAAAGGTCCAAAAGTAATCTTAATTTTTAATATTCAATATTACACCAAATCGCATTATCAGCAAATGGCGACATGGAGGACCTCTTGAGAAAAAACTTAAGATGTTATCACTGGGTCTGGTTAGCGCTCATGGTTAAATTTGGTTTTGATTTGCTTGGAATCCGCATCAAAAAAAAGAGGGCGAAATGTGTAAAACTTGAAGCGAGAGATGCCTGAAAAAATAGTGATAGACTCCGGTTTCGCTTCAAATTATTTCATCATATAGCCCCTGAGTCTTACATCTTTCACTATAAGCGGTGCAAGATCATGATTTAGGCACCTGACGATCGGTTGTCTGTATTGCATCAGGAATTTTTCTTGAATACCCGAGCTTATATCAATGCCCTGAAGTTCTCTAGAGATTGCGTCTCTGACCCATGCCTCTTTTTTTCTAACTGCATTTTTTGTTTCGGTATCAGAAACAATAAGTTCCACTTGCAATTTTAAAAAGACCAGTTCCTTATCTCTTTGCGCTGGTATTAGGAATGGAGCAAGATCTACGGTTTGAGAGCCGCTGTGATCGGCCAAGTTATACGGGATATCCCCCGTAACCATTTTAGGTGGGTCAAAAAACGGAGCTGAGAGGTTCCACAAAAGCACGAGTCCAATAATAAGAAGAATTCCCGATGCCCCTGATATGGTCCAGATAATCCATGATGCCTCTTCGTGCGGCAGCTTGATCTCCTGGTTTTCTTGCGAGCAGACCTCTTTTAATTCATTCTGCAGAAAGGTCTCTTCCGAATGTATCGTTGGTTTCTTTTTAACTGACTCATCATTAAAGTCAGAAAGCCGAATATCGATTGGGCGATTTTTCCTATCCTGCGATTCGTCTTCAGATAATATCATATATATGTCATTATCGATCGACTCCGTTAAATCCGTATCGAGCTGTAGCCCGTTATCGCCTGAATCCTCCACCGGTTTGGTGATTTCCAAATCCGGACCCTCTTTATAATCGGTTTTATCTTTGAAACTAGAAGTATCTTTAATCACATCAATATTTAATGAGGAAATAATATTTTGATAATTTTATTCAAGTCTTTAAGGTTTAAGAATGTAAAATTTTTAATATTATTTATACCAAATGACTGGTTTAGCTCAAAATGTTACAATTAAAATATCTGAAATTTCACAAGGTATAAAATAGTCAGAAATAAGTAACTAAACCGGGAAATCAGTGCAGCGCCATGAATCTAATATCTTTTAACACAATCATAACTCAATGACAGGACTTTGTAATCTTTTTTAGTAAGGAATGGAAATGAAAGACGGCTGGAGAGTTATAAACAAGCTTTAATAAGATATTATATACGTAATTTGCGTCACGGCCGAATCCATCTATAGACCTTCAGAATTATGTCAATTTTAGCCGTTGAGACCTGATGTTTGAATGGATTCCTAAATTCGAGCAAGGGAACCATTGAGTATAAAGACGAGAAGGTTGTTGATATATCTATTCTGTGCGGTCGGGTAAGACGGGATAGACTGAATATGGATTTAGGAGATGGTTCTGATTTTATCCATCGATTTCCTCTGCGACCGAGGCCAAACGGATTCTTAGCCTCAACATGGCCTTGGTATGCATCTGCGATATTCGGGATTCAGTGTATCCCATGATATCTCCTATTTCTCGCATTGTGAGATCCTCATAATAATAAAGAGAGACCACTATTTTTTCTTTTTCCGGGAGTGAATTTATGGCCTTTACTAAAATTTCTTTGATCTCTGTTTTATTCAATAAGGTGAAAGGGTTGACTTCATTGTCGCTTTCTATTAAGTCGAAAAGATCTTCTTCGTTACTATCCGGCATTCTTCTGCGGATGGTTTCTATGTCGAGGAAGGTTACGTTCTTCGTTTTATCCAATAACTTGTGGAATTTTTCTATGCTGATTCCTAATGCATTGGCAACTTCTTTGTCTTTAGGAGGTCGGTTTAGTGCTTTTTCCAGATAATGGTATGTTTTTTCCAATTCTGTAGCCTTTTTCCTTATGGATCTGGGGACCCAGTCAAGGGATCTTAGCTCATCCAGTATGGCGCCACGAATTCGGAACTCTGCGTAAGTCTTGAAACGGATTTTTTTTGATGAATCAAATTTTTCTATGGCATCCATCAATCCGATTACTCCTGAGCTTATGAGATCGTCTTGAGATATGTTTGGAGGCAAGCGCATGGCGAGTTTCCCTGCAACGTATTTTATCAGGGGAGAATACTTGAGAATTAGTTCTTCACGTTTTTCCTGCGTCAGTGATTTACCATCGCCGAAAAAGCTATCAGTATAATCCTTAAGTGGTATTCTCGCGGTCTTTGGCATCACCTGCTTACTTTTTAAGAAAGTGTCCCTGGAAATATCTGACGTTACTAACAACATGGTTTTCACTCCTGACATTCAAGACATTTCGTCCAAGTTCATTTATTGGGGCTGTACTAAGGTCTTTGGATATTATAAATAACCATTTCCTCATGTGTTTCAGTTTGATTAATGTCTATATGACAAAAAGCCTATTCTTCTTTCATAATCAAATACCAAGAAAGATACCCGTCCATATTACGCAATGCTTTAGCAAGCAACACTTATACCAAAAGCTTGAAAAGGCATTCTCTTTATTCTTTAAATCAGTACAATTTTAAATCTGATCTGCTTTATGGTGAGTGCTCTGTAATTTTTTGAATCGATTAAGCACCAAGAACAAATTTATACACTGTTAAATTTTTTTATTAAAAAAACACCGAATTAGATTATTGAGGTCTTTTTTGATGATTTACAGGTTTAAGATATTAATTGTAATTAAAAGATCAGATAACAGGTAAGTAAGGCGACATAGAGATGCCTTAAAGAATACGAATTAGATGAATCTAAATATTTCTAAAATTGAATATAGAAAATTAAATTTGAGTCAATATTTTGACATAAACAAACATTTTATGTAAAAACTGACATTTTTTTGTCACAATTTTGCTTATACCATTGCATGGATAGAAAATTAAAGCTGCAAGATTCAAGAAAACAGGATTCAGATCTGCAGTTTTTAAATCCCTGACTCATAAAGTTTTAATTTGATTTCAATATGCGGCTGGTGGATATGTCGTGGATAAAGGGTATTCTCGCTACGATACCTCCAGCGCCCTTTACTGTTTCGGCCCCTACTATGTCTTTTTCCTCCCAATCCGCTCCCTTGACCAAGACATCTGGAACAATGTTTTGGATAATACTTAATGGAGTGGGATCATGAAAAATCACCACATAATCTACAGCGGCAAGTCCGGCCAGCACTTGCGCCCTCATTGCTTCGCTATTTACAGGTCGTCCCTGTCCTTTGATTTCTCTGACTGATTTGTCGCTGTTTAATCCAACCACCAGATAGTCACCTAAATGCCTGGCTGATTCCAGATATGAAACATGACCGGCATGCAGGAGATCAAAACATCCATTGGTAAAAACCATCTTTTGGCCGGCCTTGCGTCTCCTGTTGATCGCTATATTCAGAGACGGAAGGTCCAGTATTTTTATATTGGCCTTTGGCCACCAGGATCTTGGTGCATGTGCAGTGAAGAAGTCCTGACGAGTGGATTGTACTTCATTTATATCAAGTTCAGCCAAGATGATTGTCTCCCCCTTACAGGCCCTGGCAAGTATTTCCCCACGTGGTCCTATAATCTCAGAGCCTCCGCCAAATTCTGTGCCTCCAATCATTCCCCAAGCGTTTGCCCCTGCCACAAAACATTGATTTTCAATAGCTCTGGACTCCATCAGAATCTGCAGATGGTGTGCCCGGCTAACCGGCCACAATGCAGACAAGAGTATCAAATCCACCCCCTGGCACACAATGTGACGTACAAGTTCCGGGAAACGCAGGTCAAAACAGGTTATCAGGCCAAGTCCTAATTCGGTTTTTCTAACAGGTATCCAAAAGGCGACAGGGTCGGTTCCCGGGCTAAAGATATGATCTTCTTTCATGGGACCGAATAGGTGGATTTTCCTATATGTGTGAAATGTATTATCAGGTCCAATTAAATAGGTGGTATTAAAAAGCCTCTTACCTGATTTCTCCACGTCTAATTCAGGCAGTGTGCCGACTATATTTATTTTGTTTGTCTCTGCCAAAATTTTAAGCTTATCAAGGAGTTCGGGAATTTCATGGGCCAGATATTTGTCCGTCTCACTGAGAGGCCCTGTGGCCCATAGTTCGGGAAGCAGGAATAATTTCGCTCCGGCCTTTGCAGTTTTAACCGTTGCAGATTCAATTTTTTTCCAGTTGGCCTGGATATCTTTTTTTATAGGAGTAAACTGAAAAATTCCTATTTTAAAAGTTGACATTGACTGTTTCATAATTAAAAAATTACTCTACCAACTATTGTAAGGAGATACAGGCGGGCGATTTTAAGCAATTCCACATATTATGTCTTTCTGTTCAATCATTTAATGGCCCATTCTCCAGCCCAATGTCCTTTCAATTCCTTCAGAAAGAATTGTTTTGGGTTTCCAGCCTAGAACCTCCTCAGCCAAATATATCTTCAGACAGCTTTTCTTAAGGTCACCCGGTCTCGCAGAGGTCCTGTCCGGTATTCTCAAAGAATTGTGAAGGGGACGTTTAGTGGATACTATATCAAATATGGTCTCAAAAAGGGTCTGGGTCCTGGTTTCTTTCCCCGTACCGATATTAACGGCCTTTTTATTTCCTGCCTTAAGGGCAAGGATGTTTGCATCAACGACATCTCCCACATAGCAGTAGTCCCTGATCATGCCCTCTGGTTCAGAGGGAAAATGGTAAATCATGCAGGGCTTATTTTCAAGTAATCTGTCCATAAAAATGGCCACTACTCCGGCCTCACCGTTAGGTATCTGGCGGGGGCCATAGATATTGGAATATCGCAGGACCATATAGTTCAATCCATATTGATGTGCATAGAAGTGAAGGTAGTTTTCCGAGACCGCCTTTGCTATGGCATAAGGAGACAAGGGCTGAGGAGTACAGGCTTCAGAGGTGGGGTATTCTTTACCTTCTCCATAGATGGCCCCGCCCGATGATATGAATATGATTTTGCGTGTTCCGACCCTCCTGGCACCTTCCAGTAGATTGATAAAACCCTTGATATTTACTGATGCGTCAAATCCAGGGTCTGCTACGGAAGCCGGGACGGAGATTTGGGCTGCATGATGATTTATCACCTCTGGCCTTTCATATTCCAGTAATTTGTGTATCTCGGGAGCCCTTATGTCCATTAAATAGAATTTTGCCTTCGGATGCAGATTTTCCCGTTTTCCTGTATAAAGGTTATCTACTACTACAACTTCATGCCCTGCCTCCACATAAGCATCTGTTACATTTGAACCAATAAAACCTGCCCCGCCGGTTACCAGGATTTTCATGCTCATATATCTCCTTTATCCTTAATTTATAGTATGATGTTGGTATCATGTCTATCGAAGTGCTTGCAAGAAGAGTGCTGGCTGACTCTTTGTAAAAAAAATACTTGAATCTGGTGGACGTACTACAGATCTGTCAATAATATCAAAGGACCGATAATATCGATAGGAGAAGGAATGTTTAGTCATGAATAATGTAACCTTTTTGCCGGCCGACGTGACTGTAATTGCAGATCAGGATGAAAATCTGTTAAGGGCGGCTATGAGGGCTGGA
>CAZPDU010000084.1:0-2615 GCA_964585405.1 uncultured Thermodesulfobacteriaceae bacterium
GGCTTTGAACTTATATCATAACACACACGGTTTACCCCGCGCACTTCATTGATGATCCTGTTTGATATCTTTGCAAGCAGGTCGGACGGCAGCCTTGTCCAGTCCGCAGTCATGGCGTCCAGACTGTCTACAACCCTTATGGCCACAACGTTGTCATAGGTACGCTCGTCTCCCATAACACCTACCGTCCTGATCGGAAGCAGCACTGCAAATGCCTGCCATACCTTCCGATACCAGCCACTGGATTTCATGAGCTCAAGTACAATGGCATCCGCCTCTCTCAGCACATTCAGACGTTCGGCAGTTACCTCTCCCAGAATTCTTATGGCCAATCCAGGGCCGGGAAAAGGGTGGCGAAAAACCAGATCTTCAGGCATACCGAGTTTTAAAGCAACCTTTCGAACCTCGTCTTTAAAAAGCTCTCTAAGCGGCTCTATCAGTTCAAGCTGCATTATATCCGGCAACCCCCCCACATTATGATGGCTCTTTATTGTGGAAGAGGGGCCCTTAAAAGAAACGCTCTCTATAACGTCCGGATACAAGGTCCCCTGGGCGAGGAAATGTACATCCCCGATTCGCCTTGCCTCCTCCTCAAAGACCCGAATGAATTCTGCCCCTATTATCTTTCGTTTTTTTTCAGGGTCCTCTATGCCTGCAAGTTTACTCAGAAAACGATTGCCTGCATCTACATAACGGACCTTAAGGTCCAACTGTTTTAAAAAGGCCAAAACCGTCTCCGCCTCATTTTTTCTCAGAAGCCCGTTATTAACAAATATGCTTGTTAACTGATGACCCACGGCCCGGTTTATCAGAAGGGCCGTTACCGTGGAATCCACTCCACCTGAAAGGGCACATATCAACCTGCCGCCTCCCACCTTTGCCTTTATTTCCGTGGTGGCACCCTGCAAAAAGGAGTACATATCCCACGTAGGCTGGCAGCCGCAGACCCTGAACAGGAAGTTCGCAAGAATATCCTTTCCGATCTCGGTATGGATTACCTCCGGATGGAACTGCACTCCATAAAAAGGCGATTTCCGGTGCCGCATGGCTGCCACCGGGCATGTTTCACTGTGGGCTATACATATAAAATCCTCGGGCAGGGCCTCTATCCTGTCGCCATGGCTCATCCAAACCTGATATGTTACGGGGTCTTGAGCAAGACCGTAAAAAATGTCATCAGGATCGTCAATTGTGAGCCGGGCAGGACCATATTCCCTGTGGTAACTGCGTTCCACCTTACCTTTGAGAAGATATGTAGTAAGCTGCATGCCGTAGCAAATGCCCAGAATCGGTATTCCGAGCTCAAATAGTTCAGGAGATACTGCGGGGGCCTTTTTATCATAAACACTCGCTGGTCCCCCTGACAGAATTATTCCATTTGGCCCTATCGCCCTTACCTTTTCCAGTGGAATATTATAAGGATATATTTCACAATAGACCCTGGCCTCCCTGACCCGCCTTGCTATGAGCTGAGTAGTCTGGGAACCGAAATCAAGTACCAGCACTTTTTGTTCAATTATATTTATCATGTCGCCTTAAGCCTCCAAGAATGACCATAACATCGACTAGACCCGGAGCCAAGCAGTGAAATGTCAAAATCAGAATGGCATTTTTCCCAAAAGAATAGTAAAGGAGATTAGGTTTTAAACACTTATTGGCCGGATGGCCAATGATCAGCCGTTTTAATCAGCAAAATCCATGTTAGGAATCTTTAAACCGTGACCGAATGATGTTGCGCGAAATTTTACAGGTCTCAGGTGAATAATATAAACACAATATATCAAATTTTATATGTGTCTGATGCTTGATAAAAATGAGGGGAAGAAGTGACACCGTCTGAATTTATGTCGAGCCTTAACAGTTTTGTATGGGGTCCTGTAATGCTAGTTTTTCTTGTGGGTACAGGGGTCTTTCTCACCCTGCGTCTGCGCTTTATACAGATAGTTCATCTATTCAGGGCGCTAAGGCTTGTCTTTTCAAGACCTGAGAGAAACAACGCCGCAGGAGACATTAGCCCTTTTCAGGCATTGACTACCGCCCTCTCAGCCACCATTGGAACAGGCAATATCGCCGGGGTCGCCACGGCCATATATCTTGGGGGCCCCGGTGCCATTTTCTGGATGTGGAGCTGTGCCTTTTTCGGTATGGCAAGCAAGTATGCCGAGGCCGTATTGGCAGTAAAATACAGGCACATACTCCCTGACGGAACCATGCAGGGCGGTCCCATGCGCTATATAGCGGAAGGCCTGGGGCTGAAATGGTTGGGGTGGCTCTTTGCTCTTATGGGAAGCATCTCCGCTTTTGGTATCGGCAGCATGGTACAGTCCAATTCAGTGGCAATTGCCCTTGGTGAGACCTGGGGGATCCCTCCTCTGGTCACCGGGATTACGCTGGCAATAATGACCGGGATGGTCATAATCGGAGGTATTCATCGCATCGGAAAGGTCACTGAGAAACTTGTTCCATTTATGGGTATTGTTTATGTGTGCGGGGCACTCTTAATACTAGGCCTGCACCTTGATAAGCTTCCTGGGGCGCTCAGATTAATAATAGAACATGCCTTCAGCCCTGCTTCCGCTGCCGGCGGTTTTGCCGGTGCGGCCGTGGCTGCTGCC
>CAZPDU010000085.1:0-10059 GCA_964585405.1 uncultured Thermodesulfobacteriaceae bacterium
TACTCTTTCAGAATTCACAC
Organism: uncultured Thermodesulfobacteriaceae bacterium; assembly: GCA_964585405.1. Lineage (GTDB taxonomy): Bacteria > Desulfobacterota > Dissulfuribacteria > Dissulfuribacterales > UBA3076 > UBA3076. Next base: position 21 of record CAZPDU010000085.1, read on the forward strand.
AAGATATTTTACACTACCGAAAATGCCTGGAGGCCGATGATTCGGGCGGAAGCGACGCCACCAACGGCGGCAACGTCCAGGTGGCCAATTGCATTTCCTCGCACGCTGCCAACGACCATCAGGAATGGTACATCGAACGGGCGCAGGATGGTTACTACCGTCTGAAAGTCAGGAGCAGCGGCAAGTGCCTGGACGCGGACAACTACAATAATAACGACATGAAGAATTGTGGAAACGTCCAAATCTGGGATTGCAAGGATCCTCTCACCCGCAACACTGACAACCAGGAATGGCGCATTGAAAAAATAGTGCCGGAAGGCAGCGGCGGTGACGACGAATTCAGGCATCCTCAGAGGGGCATGATGTTTCCAGCGCCGGGCATCAAAGCAAACGGTTCGGACAGAAAGGTGGATGTGAGCCGCTCCGGTTCATTGACGGTGTCCCTGCTTCTGGAAAACGGGAATACCATCGGGCCGAATGCGGACTATTGGCTGTTTCTCCAATCTCCCTCCGGGCTAGCGTTTCTCTCCCTTTCAGGCTGGTCCATCGTACCCGTTCCCATCTATCAGGGCATGCTCGCAAGTTTCTCTCCGCCAGCCATTGATTTGCCCACGTCTCTTTCGAGCGTTCCTCCGGGCACGTATTGGCTATACTTTGCAGTGGACACGAACCCAGATGGGTATCTATCCCTCAATCAAATTTATTTGGACGGCGTACAGGTGGTCGTTACCCCATAGGAAAGAGGAAGCCCGGTCTCCATAGAGACCGGGCTTTAGGCAGTCCCGCCAAACTCTCCTTGTGATATTCTCGGGTCATTACCCGACGCGGATTTCCAGAAGGTCGCAATGATGCGGAACAATAAGAGCACGCGAGACAGGATGGTGAAGAAGCCGCTCATTCCTCGAACAATTCGCGATCCCAGGATGCCTGAGGCCATGCAGTGCGCGCCGCGGCGGCATCTGTTCGTTTCGTTCCAAGTATATCCAGACCGAGGCCTATGACCACCCACTGCTAGATATCAGACAGGGCCGGACGACTTCCTGGCACTTGACCCGGCGTTCTCTTTTTACAATTCAATAAGGAATTTTTTCCAGGGGTCTCCTCTCCGGGACATTGACCTTGGGTATCCTGTCCTCGTTCCATGCCTTTGAAACGTAAAGATTACAATAGCAACTCCCATACTCTTCCACATCAGGGCCCCTGTAAACACAAGGGCATATAATGTCCTTATCCAGGTCGCGGTCACCGGATGCCAGTCTGCAGGGGCAGCACATATAGCCGTAACGTTTCTTATTTACAAGAAGTGCGTCAAGGAGCTCAAAGACCCTTTCTTTGTCTCTGTTAAAATAGTAGCCTTTGGGCTCTTGAAGCTTTTTTAAAGTCTCATAGAGTTTTTCCACCTCATTCATAATCCAAGGGCCTCCCTGATCTCATCTTCTTTGTATCCAATAATGACTCTATCTCCAATGATGATGGTGGGAAAGGAGCACCGTGGATTCCATTTTTTTACGTCTTCAAGGATAGCGGTCTTTTCCTCTCCCTGAAGCAGGTCCACGTCAGTAAATTCATACTTCACAGCGCAGTCATTCAAAAGGTTTTTTGTCGCCTTGCAATGGCTGCAGGTACTAAGGGTATAAATTTTAACCGGTTTTTTCATCTCCATTCCCTCGATCTTTAAATGCGTTTTTATGAGACCTGTAAAAGCCTTCTTAAAAGTCAAATTCCAATGTTTTGTCCTTCATCCGGCCTACAAAAGCCTATAAGGATAGGCCCTCTTGGTCCACTCGCTTGAGGCGTGCTGGGCCTTCAGCTGTTCATAAGCCTCTTTGAGAGGTACGGTATCATCTGTGGACTTGTAACTGCATACACCGCGCCAATAGAGCGCCTCAGGGACCGAATCGCTTTTGGGATATTCTGACAGCAGTTTTTCTATCTTTGCGAGCGCCTTATCAAATTGATCCATTTCCATATAGGACTTCCCCATACCCAGCAATAGTGAAGGGATCAACTCTTCAGGGGCAAGAAAACCCACCGTCCGGTGATGCTCCTTGCCATTAGCATCTAAAGTGATAAGGGTGGGTGTCCACTTTATATTAAAAACTGTAGACAGGGGTTGGGCATCAAATCGGACCTGAAGGGGAATCATGTTATCATTGATAAAGCTGCTCACCTTTTCGTCGGGATACGTAACCGCATCCATCTGTTGGCACCCAATTCATTCGGGATTGAAAAAACTAAGCAATATAAATTTATCATCCTCCCGTGCCCTTTGCAGTACGATATCTAAATCTGTTTCCCATTTGATGTTTTCCGCCATGATTATTTCTCCCTTAATCCAGTTTTTGAGAAAGACAGATGTATGGATTTCTCTTGTGCAATCAGGGTGAGTCAGGGCAAATAATCAAAATTCATCACTGAAATACGGGCCTTTTCACACTTTCACGCCAGTTAAAGCCAAAAAGGTGGAAAACCCTCTTCTGATTGACTCAGCATTAAGCCACGACCCACCCTATGTCAATTAATCGCACAGGTACCAGGACCTGTTTTTTATTAAATCTACATCTTCTCTATGTTGGTCCTCAGCTGCCCAATCTGCACACCCAGAGAAACACACTGTTTCCCTTCCATACAGTCATCTGCTTCTGAAGGCTCCAAGTGAGTCTTGAGCTCATGTTCACCTTTTTTCAGGTCAACAAGCCAGGCCTTTTTTGTCTCATCATACTCCACATCGACATCTATGCCGCATTCACCGATGTCAGGATAGATCGACCTGATCTTTTCACACAATTTCTTTTTGTCATGCATAGTCTTATCCCCCTTTTCTTATGGAATTTAAGCCAATCAGTTAATGTAAATCTCTATTTTAAATACATACCATTTCACATATCAGTAAGTACTGTATTTAACTCACCAACCGTGGTTATCGGTCTCTTGCAGCTGTATTGTTCACACAGGTACACAGTGGGCTGATGATCCACGGAATGCATAGGCTTCAGAAAAGGACACAAATTAGCTATTCTCTTCCCATCTTTCCCGTTCGGGTGCATAAGCATGACCTTGTTGGGCAGAAATTTCTTCTGAAAGACACTAAGCATTTCCTGCATAGTCTCCGCAAAGGGATCTCCTGCAAAGACGATTTCCTGACTTGGGCCGATCATAAAATCAAGCGAAATCAACAGTTGTGTACAGGCCGCAGGGTATTCCGTGACTTCTGCGGCAAAAGCCATGATCAATTCATCGGCTCTTTTCTCTAAATCGGTGCTTCCCGTAAGCCTGGCCAGGCGCAAAAAATTCAGGGCAGCCACTGAATTCCCGGATGGAAGGGCCCCATCGTGTATATCCTTGCTTTCCGCAATCAAAGGTTCGTTTCCTTTTCCTGTAAAATAAAGCCCGCCACCTGTTTCATCCCAGAAAATATCTATCATTGCCTGATTAAGGGCAATGGCCTCCTCAAGATAGGAGACCTTAAAGGTGGCCTCATATAATTCAATTAACCCCCAGGTCAGAAAGGCGTAATCATCCACGTATCCCGGATAGGCGGAATTCCCTTGTCTGTGACGCCGAAGGAGCCTGCCGCAGGATGTTCTGAGGTTTTTTAATATGAATTTCGCGGCGTTTGAGGCCGCCTGCATGTATGATTCATCACCAAAGACCTGATATCCTCTGGCCAGCGCGGCGATCATAAGTCCGTTCCACGAAGTCAGAATCTTGTCATCTTTCAGGAGAGATACTCGTTTTCTGCGGATATCAAACAGCCTGTTTCTCCCGTCATTGAGGGCCTTCTCCAGTGCTTGCAGATCAGTGCCCGCTTTTACCGCGAAGTCTTGTGCAGATACGGGCACATGGGGAATGCTTCTCCCTTCTTCAAAATTGCCTTCCTCGGTAATTTGATAAAAACGACAGAAAAGATCGCCAGTCTCTTTCCCGAGGTGTTTTTTGACCTCTTCTGGAGTCCACAGATAAAACAGCCCTTCCCTTCCCTCGCTGTCAGCATCTTCTGCCGAATAGAATCCGCCCTTAGACGCCGTCATGTCTCGCAACACATAGGTGAATATTTCCTGTGCCACCTGGGCGAACCTTAACTTTCCTGTAGCCTGATAAGCCTCTATATACGCCATGGCCAGCAATGCCTGATCGTAGAGCATCTTTTCAAAGTGAGGGACCAGCCACTCTTTATCCACAGAATAGCGATGAAAACCAAGGCCGATGTGATCAAAGATTCCACCGCTTCTCATGGAGTTCAGTGTCTTTTCCACCATCTCTATGGCCCTTGTTTCACCGCTCCGCTTGTACCACCTCAGGAGGAACATGAGATTATGGGGTGTTGGAAATTTCGGTGCTTCGCCAAATCCTCCCCACACCGGATCAAAGATCCCTGCCAACTGGGTGTAACCCTTCTTCATGGTCTCCAGGTTCAAAGCGTAAAATGCACCGGCTGAATCTGACCTGGGCTTGATACTGTTTGTAATGTCCTCACTGGACCTTATGAGACGTGCGCGGTCATTTTGCCACATAACGGCAATCTGCTTGATGATATCCACAAAACCAGGCATTCCCATTCGGCTGTACTTTGGAAAATAGGTTCCTGCAAAAAAGGGTTTGCCCTCCGGTGTCATAAATATGGAAAGGGGCCAGCCCCCGCGACCGGTAATAGACTGGCAAACTGACATGTAAATCTTGTCCACGTCTTCACGTTCTTCACGGTCTACCTTGACAGCGACATAGGATTCATTAAGGATCCGTGCAACCTCCTCGTCTTCAAACGACTCATGGGCCATGACATGACACCAGTGGCACGTGGAATAGCCTATGGACAGAAAGACAGGCCTGTCCTCCTGTCTGGCCTTATCAAAGGCCTCCTCACCCCATGGATACCAATTTACAGGGTTCCCTGCATGCTGAATAAGGTAAGGGCTCTTTTCGTCAATCAGACGGTTTGAACCTGTTTTATTGTCTTTCATCAGCCAAATAAATATAAATGGTTTAAAAAACCAAACAAAAATTCGATTGTTATGTCATAATTTCAATGCCATACATTAAGTATCGAAAGGCATGGCTTTAAATCGATCCCTTTTCTATGTCTCCTGCTTTCTGTAAAACTCATTCCACTAAATATCCTTTTTCGTGCGGGCAGCACTGGCTAGTTCAGCATGGTTCTCCAGCCAGGCTCTTCCATCATAGGCTGAAAAAACATTATATAAGGACCTCTAATGAGATGTGCCATAACACCCTCATCATGAATCTTTATGATTTGGTGATTAACCAATACCTTAGCAAAACCTAGTTGTGCCATTTCTGCTGCATCCCATTCGCTGTGAATGAGATATTCCGGAGGGCTTGGCGTTGCCTCGGGTGTTTTAAACAAAGGTTTGGGATCTTTCGGTGGATTTGCCCCCAGAGTCTGTAATGATTGTACCATGGATTTAGGGTCCATCATAAAACTCCCTAAAGCGCAAACACCCATCTGTTTAAGAATCATGTACCCTAAGAAACCAGTCGAATCTGACAAGGCCTCCATGGTGGCTATAGCTCCCTCCTCAAAGACCTTTTCCCTCCCGGGCTTGACTGTATGCTCGGCCAGGGCCACACAGCGCGCGGGTGTAGCAAAACGAACAAATTTCTTTCCCTCCTTTATATCAATACCAAGATCGGAAATCTGGCCCATGGATCTTATGGGTGGCATCTTGGCCTTTACCACCCTGTAGACAGGCTCCCATGGACCCTCGATTACCATGGACATACAACTTCCGCACAATTCAAAGGTCCTGTCAAACTGTTTTAGATGAAAGTCGTCATGGTCTTCCCATTTTTTCCACATTGTATACTGGTAATTACGAATGGGGTTCAATTCCGTTTCCATATGCACCTTTCCCCCACCATATCGACCGGCCAGAGGCAGGATTCCAGTCTGAATATTGGCCTGGAATCCCACAAAACCCGGGTGTGTAGCCGTCGTTATACAGACCCTTGGTCCAACCTTTTTCATCAGCCGGAAACTCTCTTCGCTGTTGACCACTTTCGTCATGTTCAGGGCCAGATAGATAGGACTATCGAGATCCTCGTTCGTCTCAGGTGTTTGGGCAAAGGACAATCCTCCTTTAAAACCAACCCCGCCGGCAGCGATTGCCGACAGCTTAATAAAATGTCTGCGATCCATTCCCCTTCCGCTATCTGACATGATGTACCTCTCTATAATATGAACCGATTGGATTAAATCTTCGATCAACTGAAAACTATCCAAAACCTTCCATGATACTCTTGAGCATTACACGGTCTACATCCTTCCCCACCAGAGGTCCTTGAGTCAGAACGGAAAAGTGCTTTTCAAAGGGTTGGCAAGCTTTGCTCCGGCGGCTACAGGGAGTGACCGGCCGTGCAATCCATTGAAGACATTGGCATTCAGGTAATGGGGCGCCTTGGCGGCCTGCCCGATTCCGGAAACAAACAAGACCTCATGAGGTCTTATCTGCCTGGTCACCAGCGCCTTTTTGACTGCCTCCAAAATAGAAAAGGCTTCACTCCCCGGACACCAGGCCGTCTCGTATTCCCCATAATCGTCATTGGTAACCATCTCGATCTTCCCTTTTCATCCTCTTATCTGCTCAATTCTCTGAGAATTGATATCGAAGCACCTGTTCCCTGATTTCAAATCCTGTCTGCCTTCGAATCAGTCTGGCCATTTGTCCTGTGGTATTTCCCTCTATTGAGATCACCCGCCCTGCGTCCTGCCGATGCCCCATAAATTGCTCCGGTACCAGAGGCCAGACCTGAGAAAAATGTAACGTGGATACCTTCTCCCCATCGGATCTCATGTGCGAGGCCGCCTGACACACTGCCCCTTTGCTGGATCCCCAGGAAATCACAAGAAGATCCGGGCTGTTTTGCCCTTCAAATTCCGGAGGGATGACCTCGGCACGGATCCTCTCCCCCTTTTTTAATCGCTTTTCAACCATGGACCTGCGAACGGAAAGGTCTTCCGTAATATGACCATTTTGGTTGTGTTCATCACTGTCTGCCACCACCAGATTTTCAGTTATTCCCGGAAACAGACGAGGCGAAACACCAATTTCGGTTATCTCAAACCGCCTGTACAATGACGTTCCGATATGTTCGTCTCGTGAATGCATCGGATGCAGGTTTTCTATGTCAAAAGGGGCAACAGCATGGTAGCAAGACTTTGACCGGCTTCACCTACGATGAGGATGTTCATGGTGCCACCTCGTTGAATGGAGGCCCTTAATGACGAAGGACCCCTGTGTGGTTTTTCTGGATTTAAGGTGTCGTTATCATCACTATAAAGTCTTTAAAATACTATAATTTATTCTCTCATAAGCCTGTAAATATTACAAGTTGCTTCTGGGAAATTTCTACATTGACATGTCTTTATCACTCTGTTCAACCGCACGGTCTATCTCTGCCTTGAGCTGGGGCGGCAGACCCGGAATATCTACACTTAAAAATCCCCTTACAATGGTAGCACTGGCTTCATCTTCGCTCAGACCGCGGGACATAAGATACAGGATCTCGTCTTGAGCTATCTTCCCCACTGCTGCCTCGTGAGACATCTCTACGCCGTCTATCATGCCCTCCAGCTCCGGTATGGCATGAATGGATCCGCCATTGAGGATGAGACCCTGGCACTCCAGGTGGCCCTTTACCCCGGGTACTTCACCTATCAGGTCTCCACGGGCAATAATATTTCCGCCATTGGTAATGGCACGGGAAACAATCTCGGCCCGCGTTTCAGGCTGCTTGAGGCAAATACGGCCGCCTATATCCATTTGAGACCCTGGACTCCCGACGAGAAGGCTGTAAAAGCGGGCAACAGCACCCTTCCCTGCCAGCTGGGTAGTGGGATACATCTGGAGTGACCTGACTGGTTTCATACAGATGTAATTGTTAAGAAATAAACCGCCTTCCTCTACAATCCCCGCTGACCTGGTCCTTACCAACATCTCATCAGCCCAGTAATGGATCATGGTGAAGCTGAGCTTGGCATTTTTTTTGACATAATACTCAGAGACCCCGACATGCAGCCCGCTGTGCAGATGCGAAGCCACAGCACAACCGGAGATGACATGCAGCTCAGATCCTTCTTCCGCAATAATTATGTTATGGACATTCTGGCTCAGGCCTTCCTTTTCCATATACATGCAGGCCTGGACTGGATAGATGACCTTACTGCCCGGAAGGGCCCTTATTACATAGCCGTTATGCAAGTCGAGCTGGGCTCGCGCCGTATATTTGTCAGAGTCCACATCCACCAGCTTCCAGTAGTAATCTCTGACCCAGTCATGTTGTTCTAGTGCCTCTATGATTGGTATGACCTCGATACCCTCCTGTCTGGAACGGTGATGGATCACTGAGGCATCTTTCTGCATATAGGTGCCTGACCTCTCGGTCTCTTCAGCATCTATTCCAGCCATGATCATTCTCTCTTTATCGGCCTCGGACAGGGCATCCAGATCCTCTAAATAGCCATGAGAAAAGGGCTCCGACCCATAGGCATCAAGGTCAATGTCCAACCCAAGATTTGCAGTTTTATCCCTGGCACGAAGTGCTCTTTCATTCAAGTCGCGCATCTTATACACTCCTCATATCCCACTTTGCTGATACACCTGAATATTTCCCTGGGATTGGTCGTGCAGGTCAGCGATCCATTAAAAAGTACCTGTCCTTTGTCAGCTATAACGTAATCCAGTATGAAACCGGTATGGGAGATGATCAGGCCCATTTTGCTCCGTTCTCTGTGCCTCTCCTTCTGTGTCTTTTCCGGGTCCACCCTGAAATCCCGTTGAAGCAACTCGCTTATCGTGTTTCCTATAATCGCGATATTTTCCAAATCCACACCAGACTCCGGTTCATCAAAGAGAAATATATCCGCATTCTGGGCCATCAACTGCAAGAGCTCCGAGCGTTTGATCTCACCGCCAGAAAAGCCTTCATTGACGTTGCGGTCCAAAAATTCCACAAAATTCATCTTCTTCGCCAGGGCCTCTACATCAACTTCCTCTTGCGCACAAATTTTTATCATCTGTCGAATCTTCACCCCATGAATTGTAGGTGGCCGCTGATAAGACATCCCGATGCCGAGCCGTGCCCGTTCATTAACCGACATATGAGTAATGTCGTGTCCTTTGAAGAGAATCCTTCCCCCAGTAATCCGGTATTGGGGATAGCCCATAATAGTCATCAGTAAAGATGTCTTGCCTGATCCATTAGGGCCAAACAGAATGTGAATTTCGCCCGGAAGAATTTCCAGGTCGATGTGTTTCAGGATCTCTTTGTCGCCCAGTTTGACCTGCAAGTCCTCGATTTGTAGCATCTCCTCTCTCCTGCCTAAGTTGCGGATTACAAGTTACAGCTTACGAATTTAAAACTGCTAAAATCTTTACATGAGATATATAAGGCCTGATCCCGCATCTATTGGTGTTATTTATTTTTTAACCAGTCCTCAAGTTCTGCCCCCTGATATTCCTCCTGTTGTATGGTGAGGTCCAAATTAATAACCAGCCCTGAATGTTTTCCCACTTCGCTGTCTTTCCTCAATTTCAGATGACGCTCCCGGGCTGTGCGGACATCCTCCAATGCCCTTTTCAGTGCCTGCCCGATGACACAACTTCTGTCTATCACGCCGGGTTTAAATGTGGGGGCGATACCATCTTCTGCTATGTCTTCGGCAAAGTGGGCAAGCTGTTTCATCTTTTCCATGGCCTGGTCCATGATCTTCCATCCAATGATATCATCTTTTTGGAAGAGCCAGGAAGTACGCAGGTGTTGAAGCATTTCTGTATACTTGCTTGTGACCTCTGCCTGTAACTTATCCAGCAGTTCCTCTGGCAATTCACTTTCTCCGCCGGGAAGACCTGCTGCCTCTTCCGGACTCAACTTGTCCAGTTTTCTTTTAAATTTTCTGGCATGAATGGCCGATTCCCACGCCTCTCTCTCAAGTACCCGCCTGATATGAGGATCATCCACCTTTTCCGCCTCTCCACCATAATGGGGGATCAACTTTTCCTCGTAATCAATATAAGACCTC
>CAZPDU010000086.1:0-2275 GCA_964585405.1 uncultured Thermodesulfobacteriaceae bacterium
CCGGCTTAGATTGCAGTAACGCAATCAAACTGACCCCTAACATCGCCTACACTGGAACAACCATAGATGGCAATTCCAATGTTGATGTATATGGATGCATTGACTGGGATGAAACCGGCCCTGAGATGGTCCACCGTATTATCGCATTCAGGAGCGGAGGGGAAGTTACAGCTACCTTGAGCGATCTTGCATCAGGTGTTGACCTGGATGTCTTTATCCTCAGTGCCTGTAACCCCAATAGCTGCCTTGCCTATGGTGATACAACCGCAACCTTTTCTCCTACGACTGTGGGCCCATATTTAATTGTCGTTGATGGACGTAACGGTGCAAGCGGTTCATATACCCTTACCGCAAATGCACCGCTTGCACCAGGAAAGGGTTTACCATTTTTAGTTCCATTGCTGCTCAGTGATTAAAAAAACCTTTTACCAACAGAAAAGAAAATTAGTCAATACTATAACAGATCATAACCCTTAATCTTTAGTAATTTGTAAAGAATGACTCTATGCAAAGGCGGGCCTAATTGACCAGACCAAAAACCAACTTTTTTGAGTTACACCTTGAAATACTTTTTGAGATTTCTTGTTAGGCAGATATTCGTTTATTCTTGTGCAAAGCCTGAATTTATCCATAATCTATTCATGAAGTCCGCCAAAAAGAAGACAGATACACTTGTTGGCATATTAGAAGATTGAAAATTCATGTACTTTGTTCGTCACTTTGAGGCCCGGTGGCTAATCTATAAAAATGCCTTGACAAATAAAAAATAAAGGTTTAGCTACAAAGGTAGAAAGTTGGGCTGGTACAAACACGCACTATACCCGCTCAAGCCTTTTTTTAAACATCGCAATACGGTTTGGCACTTTGAATAATCGAAATCGTTTCATCGTGAAGCATTAATAAACTTTCTCTCGCTCTAAAAAAAGGAGGCAACCCATGATTAAGTTAGCCACTACATTAATCACCATTTTTACTACTGTTTTATTACTAATAACAGCCTCTTTTGCTGATGAAGGCACCATAGAAGACAGACGCATCCCGAAAAAATTTATAAAACCCGATATGCCACCAAACCTCTCAGCAGGACCAAATGTGGGGGATGGCCCTCTTCGTGTGCTATGGGATCAGCCATGGCCACAAAGTGGCTCGGCTTTTCAAAGCCAGGATTATGAAGATGAGAACAACACCGATGACGTATATGCGGCCGATGATTTTTTTGTCTCAGGGCATTGGACCATATACGGTATTGCTATTCCTGCAATCACTTTTTATGAACCTCCTGATTCATGTTGTCTAACCAGCGCTACAAAGCTTAATTTTATGATCTATAAGGATCCTCCTCCTCTTTGTCCTTGGGCGGGTAATCCAGGAGCACCGGATGGTTACCCAGGTGGGGGAAATGCACCGATATGGAGCGTCAGTCTATCACCTGAAGACTCACAGCTCGATATTGACGAATTTGATTACGGTGACGGATCTTGCGTAAACTACATATTTTTGGTCCTTACCACACCGGTTGAACTTGAGCGAGGTTCTTACTGGCTTGTCTTTTACCCTGAATTAAAGTCTTCCTGTGGTGACGCATACCTTCTTACCTCCAGCAGCATGAGGGGATATGACGGACAATTAATATATCCAAATGATACCGATCCCTACTGGAGTAATTGGTTTTCATTTCATGACCGATTTTCTATAGATCATCAGGACCTTGTATTTATGATCATGGGCACTTCCACCGGCGGTTCTAATCCTGGCGTAGACTTGCTGCTCCTTGGTGATTAACGAGTAATAAGAAGCAAATAGCATATATTTGACCTTGTAAACACTATGCTCCTATAAATCAATGATGGTTTTTTTGATGAATGTGTGGTACGAGCAAGAAAAAACTGCCTTTTATCCGGCATGGATATAGGGGAGAGGAAATAATGCTTTCACTAATTATGGACATCTTAATTTTGCTTTAAAATAGAACATCGTTTAAAATAATTGCTATGCGATTTAATTTAAAAGATAAAATTTTCTTAATTGTGTTTACCCTGTGTATTCTGGGGATAGCTTTAACACCGCCTAATGTGAGCCCTTCTCAGGCATCAATCATGAGTTTAAAATCATCTACCTTTTCCCTTACTGTTAAAGATGAAGCTTTACATGAAACACTAAAAAAAATCTCAAAGTATACAGGTTATGAGATTACGGTGAGTGAGAATTGGGAAGGGTTGCCTGTCACAGCACAATTAGAGGACGTGACGGTGGAAGAGGGATTAAAGAGATTGCT
>CAZPDU010000087.1:0-7361 GCA_964585405.1 uncultured Thermodesulfobacteriaceae bacterium
GTCAGGCAAGTTGAAAAGGAAATCCAGTGAAAAGCTTTATATGTCTGAGCATGCACATTTTTTTCATTATCTGTTTTCCAGGGCCTGGTATCATAGCCTTTCAAGCCAGCGAATCAGAGGAACTATTCTTTAGTTCAAATCAGGCATACAGCCAGGGCCGCTTCCAGGGAGCAATAGACGGATATGAACAGCTGCTTCGGTCCGGCCACAAGTATGGAACACTTTATTACAACCTCGGAAATGCCTACTTTCGTTTGGACCAGCTCGGCCGCGCCATTCTGAATTATGAACGCGCCCGTCTTCTGATGCCCGGAGATGCGGACCTGAATTTTAATCTCAACCATGCCAGAGATAAGACCCATGATGCGGTCTCCGAATCACCAAACCTCGTCAGCATGACCTTTTTTTGGCTTAATGACCTGAGTCTTGGTAACCTGTTAAGAATTTTCGCCTTCTTAAACCTCCTGTTCTGGACAATCCTTCTGCTAAGGCTTTTTTTCAAGTTTGAGTTGACCTACTATGCCTCTATTGTCTCCCTGATTTTATGGATTGTCGCGGGTACATCTTTCGGACTGAAATTCTACCAGTTAAATACGGACAACCGTGCCGTTATACTCGAACAAGAAGTAAATATCCTTGCGGGTCCTGATATAAGTGACACAGTGCTTTTTAATCTTCATGCAGGGACTATTGTACATCATGAACGTTCAGAAGATGGATGGTCTCTGATCAGCCTGCCGGATAAAAAGAGAGGATGGGTAAAGGCAGGGGCTATAGAATCTGTAGTAATACAGGATTAAAAATTAAAATTATTACGGTAAAAATAAGTACACAGAAACCTCTAAGACCCTTGTGGTCTGTAACTGTGTAGTTTGTGTGTAAATACAGCCGCCCCTTGCTCACATGCCCTAGGTTCCGATCTCGCTGTCTTTATCTCTTGAAGCGGCATATATCAGAAAGTGCTCCCGATACACCCCGAAGCGGGGTGAAAGGCCGATTGATTCCAAATGTTGAATGTTCTTCTCGTATAGCACCGACACCTCTTTGGGCCCGAGTCCTTTTGATACATGATAATCAAGGACACTGTTATATACTCTTGATTCCGCTGCCTCATGAATTCGGGTGATGGCGAACTTGTCAGGTTTTCGCCGGACGCACGAACCTTCTGATAAAACAAATTTACCCTTAGACAGTGCGTGTATGTAGTCTTTGTTTTTATCGAGAAAATTCAAGGTCTCAAAAAATTCTGCCTCTGTCTCGGTGGGAAAACCAAACATTATGAATATCAGGTTCATTATACCGGCATGGGTGGCATTCTGAAGGACCTTTTCCACCTCATTGATACTTGTCCCTTTTCTCATGAGATTCAGGACCCGCTGGCTGGCTGATTCCACGCCCCACATAATCACACGCCCACCGGAGTGGTGAATCAGTTTAAGCAAACCGGCATTGAATTCTTTTACCGGTTTGGCGTATGCTGCATAGGAAATTTCTATTCCTTCATTAATCAATGCCTGTGCCAATTCCATGAACCGGTCCGGTGGAATCATCTCATCATAAAAATTAAGAAACGATACCCCATAATGTCCTTTTAGGCCTCTTATCTGCTTCAGGCATTCTTTAATATCAAGCTCTCGATAGAGCAGGTAAGAATGATGATGTGTACAGAATGTGCATCTTCCCCAGGGGCATCCCCTTGAGATCAAAAAAGGAAGGACCACCTCGGGTCCTATATATCTATCCAGTGGAAAGTCACTAAAATCCGGCTCAGGTATTCGATCCAGATCATAAATAATATGGGGCGGATTTGTTCTGACCTCCTGATCTCTCATATATATAAGATTAGGTACCTCGGCCAGGTCTTTTTCATCTCTAACCATGCAGAGATTGAGCAAGGCCTCCTCCCCTTCACCTGGAATAAGAAAATCAACATATTGCCCAAATTCCAACTGCTTTGTCCTGTCCTTGGTACTGAAGACCCAAGGCTTTTTAAAAAGTCTGTCCGGACAACACATGACCCCTAGTCTGGCCCCGCCGAAAACAACCTTTGTCTCCCTTTTTTCTTTAATTAAAGCGGTTATAAGCAGGGCAAAAACAGTCTGGCTGTTGAAAAGAATTGAAAGGCCCAACATGTGCGGACCATAATCCAGGACCTGACCAACTAAATCTTCGAAGAATATCCTCACCCTGTCGGGCACTGAAAGTCCCATTAAATGTCTTTTGGCCATTTCAGACATAAATGCATTAAAGATGTTTTCAAAGCTCAAAAAAATCGTGGTGAAATGATGGTATGACTTCAGGTCGAATTTCTCCTTTATACCATATTTCAGAAAATCCACCGCCTGACCGATCTTTCGTGCTGTGGTCTCCTCATCCCAGTCATAGAGACGAATCTTAAAATTCCCCTTACTTAAATCATTCAGTATTCTATCGTAGTAAAAAAAATTAAGGTCAAAGACCCTTACGTCCACACCTGGCGAATTTTTCTTCAGATATGACAACAGGACGGCAGGACCTAGAGGAGGGCTTGTAGGCCTCATGCAGGGCGGGGAGACAATAGCCAGTTTCAGTTCGACACCTCTTAGATTAAGATATTTTAAAATGCTTCAGCTAAAAATAACCTGCCTGCTGCATTGCTTCGATTCTCCCGTTGCCGCTACATATACTAAACATTTCTTGATTCCTGAAAATTTTGCAACTTTTCTCAGGCCTTTTAAACAAAATCATGTCTCACTGGTTAGACTGCTTAGGCTGAGGTCGCAGGAAAAATCTTTTGTGGTAATTTTTTGACTTTCTACAACAGAATCGTATACTAATCAACGGAGTTTTTATACCAGAGTACTGACTCCCGGATTTTAAAAAAGAGAATATGATTTCTTTGTTAATTAATCAAAGACAGACACAGATGCAGGGTCCAATAAGCAAAACAGGCAGGCGGATCTACGAATATGCATACATCTGCAGACTCGAAACGGCAACACCTCATCTGTTTACCGCCACAATGTAAAGTAGATAATTACCCATGAGTTCACTCAGACAATCCTACTACAATCTATTTTCAAAAGTCTACGATCGTATTATTGAACTCCATTCTCATGATCTTCAGGGTCGTCTTCGCAGGGCCCTGGCAGACAGGAGTGGACTCAAGGCAGGAGATGTAGCACTCGACATCTGTACAGGCACCGGATCTGTTCCGCCTTTCCTGGCTGAGAAAGTCGGCAGCAAAGGGCTGGTGATTGGGCTCGACTTCTCAAACGGAATGCTCCATAAGGCGGCAAAAAAAATACGAGACAGAGAAATAAAAAATATAGTCCTGATACAGGCTGAGGCCCAGTATCTTCCTTTCAAAGACAGGACCATCTCCGCTGTAACCTGCTCCCACGCTTTTTATGAATTAAAAGGGGAGGTAAGAGAAAAGGCCATTATGGAGGTCAAAAGGGTCTGCAGGGCCGGGGGAAAGTTCTGCATGATGGAACATGAAGTGCCCAGGAAAAAGTTTATTAAATTCCTTTTTTATGTCCGAATGTTGGTAGCAGGAAACCTGGGATCTAAAGCTAGTTTAAAGCAGGAGGAAAGCTTTTTCAGGGACCATTTTTCTGAGGTGAAAAGAGAGATTCTACCGGGAGGTAATACCAAGGTCATCTGCGGATTGAGTGAGTAATTCCGTCAATTCGTGAAAGGTTCAGTTCCAGTTTTCTGGCTTTGAGCAAACCTTGGGACCATGCCTTTTCTAATGATTTCAATGCCTCCTTTATCCTTTGGATCCTGTGGCAAATCAATAATAGATCATGACCGGCCAGAATTGCCTTTACTGCCGCCTCCCCTAGAGAGACGTGATTGACGATCCCTCCCATCTCGAGATCGTCGGTCATTAACAGACCCTCAAAGCCAAGTTCATGCCGAAGGATTCGGTTTGCTATAATTTCCGAAAAGGTGGCAGGCTCATACTCATCCAGTGAGGGGAAGACTACATGAGAGGTCATTACGGCCTTAACACCTGCCTTAATACCTCTGCGAAAGGGATACATTTCTTTAGTTAATGTCTTTTTTGAGGCAGTGACTGAGGGCCTCTGGAGATGTGGATCCTTCTCCACCCGGCCTATGCCTGGAAAGTGTTTAGCCGTAGCACCCACCCCATTTGCCTGTAGTATCTGAATATATTTTTCTCCCATTATTGATACTGTCCTGGGATCGGCTCCATAGGAACGTCCTTTCAGGACGCCTACCGCCCCGGCTGGAGCCAGATCAAGGACCGGGGCCAGATTGAGCTTTATTCCCAGAGAATTAAGGATTTTTGCAGCAGTCTCCGCCTGAACATTTACATAACTACTTGATTTTTCGGATAAAACCATTTCCTCATTTGAGGGAATTTCCGGCCAGAAAGGGGGGCCAAGTCTCTGGACCGGTCCTCCTTCCTGGTCAACGGCTATAACCGGCAAAGGCAGTCCTGCATCATAGCAGGCCTCGTTAAGATCATCGCAGAGTTTCTTTGTCTTATCCGGGCCCCCTTTTACGTTCCTCTCGAAGAGGATAAAGTTTCCCACTCCATATTCCCGGATAAGTGAAAGACTTTCCCTGTCCAAATCTATACCCGGCAGGCCTATCATCAACAATCTGCCCAAAGGTGCCCTTTTATTTCTCAACATTTAAATACTCCCTGACCGATAAAAAATTAATTTAATCATAATAGACTGGTTTAATGTTTAGGCATCCTTGTGTAAACTGTTTTCGACCTTTCGTTAAGGTGCCAATGTTTAAATACTTAGCCAATATATTATTTATAATTACACAATACAAATATGATTACGGCAGAGGCCATATCTCTGGGGATACTTCAGGGCATTACGGAATTTTTGCCTGTATCCAGCTCCGGCCATCTTGTTTTGGCGGAATATTTTCTGGGCCTCAGGGACACCCCTATAGCATTTGATGTTACGCTTCACCTGGGCACCCTGATCTCGGTCCTTTCTTATTTCTGGCGGGACTGGTTAAACATGGCAAAATCTCTGGTCCCCGGACGGACATCAAGAAAAGGAGATAGAAGGCTTCTCTGTCTGGTTCTTTTAGGCACTGTGCCGGGTGCCTTTATGGGTTATTTCCTTGAGGGGGCAGCTTCCACTGTATTTCGTTCCCCATGGGTAGTCGTATCGACCCTTTCCGGAATCGCTCTGCTGCTGTGGTCAGCAGAACGCCTGGCATCCCATGAGCGCGATTTTAAAAAATTCTCCTGGAAAGACGCTATATGCGTTGGCACGGCACAGGCCCTTGCCATTGTACCCGGGGTCTCCCGAAGCGGAATAACCATGACGACAACCCTTTTTCTCGGATTTGAAAGGATGGCTGCGGCCCGATTTTCCTTCCTGCTTTCTGCCCCCATAATTGCCGGAGCAGGGTTGTACGAGGGCCTTAAGCTTTGGAAGGACGGTTTTGGAACTCTGGGTGCGGACTTTCTCTGGGGCTTTGTCGCCGCATGCATTTCCGGATATCTGGTTATAGCCTTCTTGATGCGCTATCTGGCCAAACACACATTTTATCCCTTTGTATATTACCGTTTGATACTGGCTTTTATAGTAGCTGTAGTCCTTAAAATCGGAGAACTATAGGGCAATGGTGAAATTTATTTCAAAATGTATCCTATTATACGTCTTTTCTTCTGTTTTGCTTAATCCTTTGTCCTGTATGGGACTTACGGCGGATGAGCAATACACGGTCAGGCTCTGTGAAAAACTCTCTGGTGGAATAGTAAATGTAACAAGCACTGCAGTTGCGCTTGAATCTTATTCGGATCCGGTGCCTCACAAGGGCTCAGGCTCCGGCTTTATTCTGGATCACCTCGGGCATATTCTGACTAATCATCACGTTATCAGTGATGTTTATTCCATTGAGGTAGTCCTATCCAGCGGCTGCAAGTGGCCTGCCAGGTTAGTGGGAACCGATGCCGAAACCGATCTCGCAATACTTGAGTTGCGGGCACCTGAAAAAGAACTTGCATCTCTTGTCCCAATGCAGCTTGCAGCCACAAAGCCCGCCATAGGCCAGAAGGTCTTTGCGCTCGGCAATCCCTTTGGAACAGGGTATACCGTATCACAGGGCGTGATCAGCACCATTGAGCGGAGTATTTCAAGACCTGACAACGGGTGTATAGTCCACGGTATAATTCAGACTGATATATGCATAAATTCAGGCATTTCCGGCGGGCCGTTAGTTGACTCATCGGGCCGGGTGATCGGTATAAACACTTTGATATTCAGCCCTTCAAAACATATACCAGGAGTGGGCTTTGCCATTTCCTTTGAGACTGTCGAATGGGTAGCGTCACAAATCATTTCCAAGGGGTATGTGGCACGTGCGTGGCTGGGGGCCGACCTGCAAAATGTAACACCGGCACTGGCCAAACTCCTTGATCTACCCGTTGAAAATGGGGCCATCATAATAGATGTGACCCATGGGGGTCCGGCTGACAAGGCGGGGATAAAGGGCGGGAAAAAGGAACTTCGTCTTGGAAATCGTCTCTACCCTGTAGGGGGAGACATTATTGTTGCGATTGACGGCGAAGAGGTCGAATCAGATATCGCGGCAATCAGGATACTGTTGACCAAAGAGCCTGAAGAGGAGGTCCTGGTCTCGATCTATCGGGGAGAGCGTTTAAAACGCCTCAAGGTCCGTTTAGGAAAGAAGCCTTAAGACCTTTAGCACCAGGATAATTTTTTATTAGTTGCTGCCTGATTCTCTTTTGACATGCGAAAGGCAGACACACTGGAGAAATACCTTTTAAAAGAGACGAAAAAACAGGGGCCTAAAAGGCCCCTGTTTTTTTTATTAGTATACGAACAGCAGATTAGAATCGGTACGTCACAAAACCTGACAGGGTAAATAGTGAACCATCAAGTTCGCCGTACACGTATTCTTCCTGATCGTTATAATCAGAATACCTGCCGACAACCGTAAGCCCGACCTGATCGGTAATACTTACGTTTGTAGAAAGCTCGAACTCCCACATGATATATTCCAGGTCCGAATATTCATTGGAACCGTTGATATAGGTGAAGCTGTAGTCGTCCGTGCGTCCTTCTACCGAGAGCACAAAGGGATCACTGTAAAAGGCTAGATCATGCATATTGGCTGTGCCTTTGGTGAAGGAATACAAGGCTGAGACGTCCCACCTTTTCGGTATAAGGTTGGCATTGGCGCCGACATAAAATGTATGGGCCTCTGTCTCATACTCGTAGCTGTCACTCTGGCCCCCCAACTGGGAGGATCCGACGGAGCCAGCTCACCCATTGTAAAAGGCCGAACAGAACATGGCCTCATATTTGTCATAGAAATAGTTATACCCCATATTGATTCCCAGTTTGGTCATC
>CAZPDU010000088.1:0-14402 GCA_964585405.1 uncultured Thermodesulfobacteriaceae bacterium
GTGCAAGGATCCCGTGGCTATAGCCTCGGGGGGCGGAATTCTGGGCATTTCCTTGGGCTCGGGCGGTTCCTGTTTTTCTTGCATAGGTCTCACTCGCTCGCGTAGATCCCGGGTCTGGATCTTGAAGGTCTCAATATGCTCACTGGCCTTTTTCTCTAGAGAGACCTCTGACAAAAAGGGAATGAACAAAAAAATCAGCATATTGATGCCTACCGCCACTCCTGCTGCAATGACAATGTCAAGCCAGTGGAAATGTCCAGGTCCCTGGTAATTGTTGATTGTCTGAACCATTTTGGGGAATGCCGGTCTCTCGATTCCGTTTCTTTCTGCTATACTTCGGACTTGGCGGCCATGCTGAGATTCTTGACTCCAGCCAGACGACAGGCGTCTAGGACCTGGATCACCACACCGCTCTGACTCTTCTTGTCCGCAGCTATAACAACTGATCCGGTGGGATTCTCCATGAGAAACCGTTCCATATAAGATTGGACTGAACGCACATCGATAGGTCTCCCTTCGATGTAAACTATATTCTCTGAGGTAACTCCGATGACCATATTGGTGCTGGTCTTCTGCTGTGCCGTTTTTGCCACCGGCCTCTCTATATCTACTCCGGACTCTTTCACAAAGCTCGTAGTCACGACGAAGAAAATCAGCAATATAAAGATCATATCAATCAGAGGAGACATGTTAAGCATCACCTCCCCCCGTTTTCTCGACCATTTCATACGAATGCCTTGCATCTTGCTACCTTCCTAATTGATATCAGACCTTGGCCCTTCTCTGAATGCAGCTACCAGTGCACGGATAAAGAGTTCTATTCTGTTCTTTACGCCTTCGACCTTACGCCGAAGTAAATTGCCTATGATCAGTCCGGGTACCGCCACCACCAGTCCAGTCTGAGTTGTAACTAGTGCCTCAGAAATGCCTGAGGCCAAGGCCCTGGCATTTCCAGTCCCGAATCCGGAAATGACATCAAAAGTCGTAATCATCCCGCCGACCGTTCCCAGAAGGCCCAGTAGCGGAGCTATCCCGGCCAGGACCAGGATGGCCTTTACCGATCCGTCCACCCTGGTTACGATTCCCCTGGTGAGCTGTTGCATCAGCTTCAAATCGTCGCCGCAACCTTGCCTTTTAAGTCTCAAAAAATTCCTCATAACAGCACGCTGCCATTCAGCCCCGATAAGTTCGTTCCGGGCCAGAGAAGCAAGGCACTCCGCAACTCCCTGCTCTTCGCGCCTATTGGTGACCAGCTCCTTGGATTTTCTGATAATCAGGGTCCAGAGAAACAAAGACACTAAAAGCAAGGGATACATGACCCCACCGCCGCTCCCGAAAAAATCAACGGCCTGTTTAATGGTGTCTGATAACAGGATCAATTTGAAGTCTCTTTCGAAAGGATCTTTCCGAATTTCACAATGGACAAGGTGAATGCCGTCGCCTTTTCCTCCATGTCGCTCACAATCAATTCCACTCGGCGCTCAAAGAAGTGATGGATAAACATGACCGGTATGGCTACCGCGAGCCCAAGCTCCGTGGTAATCAGTGCCTCTGAAATTCCACCGGCCATTAGTTTTGGATCACCAGTACCAAAGATAGTGATCACATGGAATGTGTTTATCATTCCGGAAACCGTCCCCAAAAGCCCAAGAAGCGGAGCTACTGCAGCAAGCATGCCGAGTGTGGGTATAAACCGCTCGAACTTGGGCAGAAGGCGCAGAATGGCCTCCTGAAGAGAACTTTCAAAGACCTCCTGAGTGGCACCTATTTGATCCAGTCCACTACTTATGACCTGACATGTAGGATGGTTCTTTTTCTCCAGGCAATAGCGCTTACATTCATCGATCCTGTCATTCTCCACCAGGGACGTAACCTCTTCCAAGATTTGATCAGAGTCAGTCCGAATACGGAGAAAAAAATAGAGACGTTCCAGTGAAAATACAATTGCTATAAGTCCGATACCGAAGATAGGCCAAACCAGAAGTCCACCTGCTTCTATCCACTCTCGAAAGCCCTTCTTCTGGGTCAGTTGCATAAACACCGCTCCGCCGGAGATATCCAAAGGTACATTATCAGCATTTCCCTTGATAAATTCGTTGAGCGACCTGCGAAGCCCGAATCCAAGATCTGCGGGTACAGCAGCCAGACCCCCGCTGTTCATGGTTTTTAGGTATCCTACCGCGTCTCCGCTGTGGTATAAGGCACCGATGCCTCCGATGTGTACTATATCGCCCTCCGTAGAATGTCCCTTTACATCCACGAATTCCCCGCGATGTTTATGTATGGAGGCAGACTGGTCGGCATAACTCTGAAACAGCGACACCTCAGATCGAATCTCGTCCATGCCTGGAAAGTGTTTTTTCTCGATAATACTATTCAGGACTGATCTCGGTTCCTCAAAACTTGAACCAAGAGGACTACCCTTTAAGAGATCTTGACCCTCTTTAGCTGCGCCGACCACTGTACCCTGCACTGTTTTGATCTCTTCCTGTTCGGACTTGAGCCCCTCTGTCAGCTGGCGTTCCCGTTCAAGCAGCTCTTGGTATTGAGATTGAAGACTGGACAGTTTCTTTTGCTCGGTCGATACCATCGCTTTAAGTTCAGCCGCAGCCTTTTGCAGAGTAGTTTTATCCTGCTTTACGAGTTCCTTTACTATTTCTGCCCGGGAAAGAGATTTCACGCTGCTTGTCTCGAGTTCCTGCACCACCGCCTTCCAATTCTTGTCGTTCTGTTCGACAGCAACAGCTGGGGATGCCATTATGAACGCACACATTATCGCTATACCAGTACAGTATGGGAAATTACAAAAGTCTTGCATTTATTGAACGCACCTCTTCAAATAAAATTACCGGGTCGGACCTATAGGAAGATCCACCAGCTCAGCCGCCCGTTTCTGCTGAATAATCTCGGTGGTCCGAAGAATGTCCGGCAGATAGTCGTCCGAGACGGGTTGCCAGCTCTGTGACACCTTATCCCATTTACCGGCCTGCTTGCGATCGTTTGTGGTATAAAATATTCCTACCCTTCCTACGCGTGTCATGGTTACCAGAGTTGGTTCGCCATTGAGAACGAGTTTTGTTTCTTCGATCCCTACTGAATTTCCATATCCTGCCTCCACTCGGAGTGCCTCTAGCACCCGTCTCAATCGTTCGCCCAAATTCAAGCTGGGGTCCAGCAATGACTCTTCCAGAAACGTAATTCGCCTTGATCTCTCCTCATCAAGAAACGGGACATCAGATACAATCCGATCCTTCAAGTCCGAGACTACCTGGCTGAGATAAGGCTCCAGTTCCATGCGCATACTGGCAAGCTTTTCCTTTTGGGTCTTGAGATCATTGACCTCTTCTGCCTTCTGATAAACATAAGCCTTATACTTGCGGTTTTGGAAGCGGTTCCAGTCCAGACGGGTCTTCAGATCCAGCAAATCATTTATGATGGCCTCTTTCTCAGCAGACCATTCCTGCACTTCTTTCTGGGCAGCCAACTCTTCGTGAATGGCCTCTTTTAAACTTTTTTCTATTCTTTCCACATCTTCGGCAAACGCCGGAGCATAAAAAATCAGGCCAAAACATATTAAGACGATAGAAATTTCGCTTTTCCTCATTAAAAACATCCTTATATTAAACACATAGAAATTAGGAATGTGATTCCTGAATGGTATCAGTAGCCGAGGCAATTACATTGCCCTTGGCCGCCATAAGGCCCGTAATGATCTCTAGCGCGCCTTTGGCCTGGTTCCGATAGCGTTTTGAGGCTGTGGCCAACCTGAACGAAGATTGGGCCAGGTCCCAATCCTGGAGATGCCATGCCGCGTAACCTTTCATGAGATAAAGAGATGGATCGTCAAATCCATACTGGTTAAGCGCCTTGTCCACAAGCGCAACCATCTCTCGAAACTCACAGGATTCATATAAAAGAGATATCATCTCTTTTATTAAGACTTCACTGGGAACTTTATTCAGGACGGTCCTGTACATACGAAGCGCATCATTCTGCATGTATCCTCTGGCATAGAGTCGTGCAATTTGCAGAATCTGCTTTGGATCCTGATCCTCACCGTAGGCTTTATTTAAGATCTCAGCCGCCTTAAGCGGAACTCCCAGATATGAATAGAGGGAAGCCAGACCCTCAAGCTCTGATTTTGAGGGATCCTTCAGTTGATAGGCTATTTCCAGACTTACTGCCGAATCCTCATAGTTGCCCTGGTTTATGGTTACATGGGCCAGAAGCTTCCAGAATTTTGCATCATTGGGCTCCTGCTGAAGCAATTCTTTTAATACTTTGATTGCATTATCCCAATTCTGCATTTTTACATCAGTAAAGATCAGAAGTTCTACCCACTTTTTTTGGCGGCTATCTGTCAGGGCCATAAGGGTATCTAGGACACCCTTTGCCTCTCGATAGAGCCCTTCTTGATAATAGCACGCCCCAGCCCTGTATAGCAGATCAGGATCTTCGGCTTTTCTGCACTTAAAGGCCTCGACAAAAGACTCGGCGGCCTCTTTATATTTCTCCTGCATGTACAGGGCAGTGGCATAATTGACCAAAAGATCAGGGTTCTTCGGTCTAATGTTCAGCGCTTTCTTATAGGCATCTGCGGCCCTCTCTGCATTATTCAACTGGAAACAGCCGTTGCCCAGAAGCATGTATAACTGATAAGGCACATCCGTGTGATCTTTGCTGAGAAACTGTTCGAGCAAATCAACACATTGCTGAGCGTCTCCGCGATCGAGAATCTCTTTGGCCTTATAGATAACCTTTGTTTCCAGATAAGAGAGCGGCCGTTCACCGGCAGAGAGCAAAGATCCAGATAGTAACACCAGTGATCCTAAAGCAAACCCTGCAAGCAGTCTTCTAAAACGGTAATTAGTGATGATCAGCCTCATGACAAACCCCTCCTTTTGTCGACCAAGATCAGCAGATGCAAAAAGCCAGACCTTAGACAGGCTAAACCTCTTCCCGGCCCGGATTGCCGAAGAAAGTAATAGAGAAATGTGACAGTATTATGACAATTTTATGAAAATTCTGTGACGGACTGACTGGAGGCGTGAGGACTATCCCTAACTTACCTGCTTTATTAGGCTTTTACGGAATTCCTAAATTAATTCAGGGCACGTAAATAAAAACTTACTATCGCCTTTATACATGATACGGCAAAAATACCTAAGATCTTTTCAAAAAAAATACAATGCCAACAGGCACATCTAGTTAAAAACAAGAAATTTTAACAGAAAAATAATAATATATTAACAGTTTTTTAAAACTAACTGAATATAAGGTTATTAGGAGATTTATGTTTATTACTTATTATTTTATTGCATACAGGAAAGTGTATAAAAGGCCTTGAAACAAAAGCGCATTCTCATAATAGAAGATGAAAAAGATATCGCGGAATTGATCTCCTATAATCTCAAACGGGCAAGGTTTGACACCCTTATCTTGGCATCCGGGCACAAGATAATTTCCCAGGCCAGAGAATATAAACCTAATCTGATTTTGCTGGATCTGATGCTACCGGATTTGGATGGTCTGGAAGTCTGTAAACAGCTCAAAAAAGATAAGGAGCTCTCCAATGTCCCTGTAATAATGGTAACGGCAATGGGAGGTGAAACCGACAGGATATTGGGACTGGAACTGGGAGCGGATGATTATATAGTAAAGCCCTTTAGCCCCAGGGAACTGGTCTTGAGGGTTAAGGCGGTGCTTTTAAGGGTGTATCCAGATGAAACCGCCGTAACCGATAAAATATTACAGATTGGGCCGGTTGAATTGGATTCTCTTAAACACTTGGTTCACGTAGACCGGACACGACTAAAACTCACTATGACTGAATTCCGCCTTCTTCATGAGCTGATGTCCCATGCCGGTATGGTAAGAACGCGTGAGATCCTTCTTGAAAATGTGTGGGGCTATTCATTCAGTGGTTATGACAGAACTATTGATACCCATGTCAGACGCTTGAGAAAAAAACTCGGCACTGCCTCCTCTTACATCGAGACCGTGAGAGGCCTGGGATATTTATTTAAAGAAGGCATCTAAGTCCTTTTCTCTCCATTATTCTAAAATAGATAATATTGGCATATGCGAGCTTATATGAAATAGGATCAGGTATCAGAAATTCACAGAATAGAGAAGATTCTATTCTTAAAAGCATTCATAAGAAATATGCTATAATAATCAGTGATGGTTATAATTAAAAAAATGCTGAGTTGATTTTGACAGCAATTGTATGCAACATGTCTTTATGAAGACCTTGAAACTATTGTCGGTTTTTATCCTGATTGCTTTGATTCCGTCAAGTTGTTCGTCTGGTAAAGACTGGCGCACTGCCAATCGTGAATCTGCCGGGATTGCGCCCAAACCCGCTGACACGAACGAAGCGGTTCTTCATATCTACGGTGCCAAGGCATGGGGTTGGCGCGGATGTTTTGCCATTCATACATGGATTGCAGCTAAAAGGACTGCTGAGGCCTCTTATATAGTATACGATGTAGTCGGTTGGCGAAGCAGACGCGGCCAGCCGGTTCTAAGGATTGCCCAGGATATCCCCGACAGAAACTGGTACGGCGCAAGGCCCAGAATTCTCAAGGCACATAGGGGAGAGGGCGTCGATGAACTTATTGATGCCGTTGACAAAGCCGCCCATGCCTACCCGTGGAAAACGACCTATAAGGCCTTTCCTGGACCTAACAGCAACACCTTCACCGCATGGGTCGCGCAGCAAGTTCCCGAACTGGAGCTAGATTTGCCTTTGTCTGCTATCGGCAGCGGTTATGTTAAATAAAAAGACAAAAAGTCAGCTTTCAGTATGTAATAAATTACTGGATAATATGTTTTTCGTGCTTTCGGCTCTGGGCCTTGGTGCCCGCCTGATGACTTGCGGTAGAAAAAATTCGGTCATGAATGCCTTTGATGTTTAATCGTATTTCAGACGTCTGTTACAACTTTGAAGACTGTACGCATATCACAAATGGAAAGGCCATGAATGACGAAGAAAAAGAAGCCCGTATAAAAAAGAGTCTGACCGAACCTTTTTATGATTACGAAGGTTTTGTTAACTACACTTATGATGGTGCTATCTATAAATTATGGTACGGCGGAATCGGCTCCTGTATAAGATCACCCGCGTTGATTCTGCACGGCGGTCCAGGAGGTAACCATCATAATCTTGTAGCATTTCAGGCACTGGCAGATGAACGCCCTGTAATCTTCTATGACCAGTTAGGATGTGGAAAATCAGACCGACCGGATAATACGGCCTTGTGGACTGCGGAACGATATTTTGATGAGGTAGCGGCTGTAAAAGATGGTCTTGGTTTGCAACACTACCATTTGGTTGGTCATTCCTGGGGAACTACTCTGGCGGTCGGGTTTGCCGCCAGACACCCCGAAGGCATATTGTCTGTTTCTCTTCATAGCCCGGTACTTAATTTTCCTTATTATATCAGTCACGTTTCCCCTAAGCTTAAACAGGGCCTTAGTTGTCAGAATGGAAAAGCGGGACGAATTATTGATGATTATGAATTGAGGGGGTTGGGATTAAAAAGCGAATATGAGGAGGCCTGCCTGGAATTCACCAGACGGCATGTCATACACACTTGGCCATTACCGGGGGCGATGAGGAGATTACTTGCCTCTAAAAACAGAATAATCCACAACATTATGGTTGCAAGCGGTTCAGAATTAAATGTGCAGGGAAATCTAAAAACTTTAAATGTAACCTCGCGACTTTCAGAGTTAAATATACCTGTTCTTATGACCTGTGGAAATGACGATTTGTGTATACCTGACTACACAAAATATCAATCTGAATTTGCCAATGAATGTCAGTTTCATATCATAACGGAAAGCGCCCACATGTCCCCTGTGGACAGACCCCTGGAACTCGTAAGTTTACAGAGATCTTTCCTAAACGAAATTGAAAAAACTTTAAGTACTTAACCGAAACAGTCCGATAAAAAAAGGCATGAGTTCGTTCAATATACTTACAGCTATCCCAAAAATGCAGGACCACTATTTATATTTACAATATACGTAACCGAAATATTGCTTATACTGAGGATATCAAGAAAAGGGAAAAGGTATTGATATATGAAAGGGATACTTTCATGAAAATTGGATCTGGTTATTGTAACAAACGAGATGCTTTTTATTCTGGTAAAACAGCAGCAAACATCGCAGCTCGTGACCTGATTACGGATAAACCTGATTTTACTCTTGCTTTTTGCAGTGGCCAATTGGATCATAAAGAATTTTTGAGAGGCATTAAAGAGACAGTGGGGGATACCCCTGTAATTGGCGGTTCAACAATAGGAATTATTACTAATGATTATTTAACATATAAAGGCTACCCTTCAGGCGTTGCAATATTTCAATTAGATGATATAAAGTGTCAAATTGCTACAGCTGGAGATCTAGACAAAGATGAAATCCTGGCAGGGAGTAGTTTGGCAAGAAAATTATCCAAGACACAAGAAGATAGACTCCTGCTTATGTTTTATGATTCAATAAAAGTTCCTGCATCTCCTATATGTCCTCCTATAATTAATGCATCCCCTCCATTAATTTTTGGAATGGAATCAACACTCCAGTCGAATATTCCTATAATCGGTGCTGGATTAATTGGAGACTATCAATTTAGTAATACAACACAATTCTGTAGTACTAATGTATGTGAGCATAGTGTTGTAGGAGCACTTCTTTCAGGATCTATTAATGTTTACCATACTATAATGCACGGTTGTTCTCCAATTGATGGCAGATATCATAAAATAACAAAAATGCAAGGCTCTCATATCTATGAACTGGATGAACGACCAATTGTTGAGATAATTGACGAATTATATGGAAATAGGATTTGGGGAAAACATTATCCTGTCAACCTCTTAACAATTGGGGTAAATTATGGCGAAAAATTTGAATATCGAGAAGGCGGATATGTTAATAGACTAATTACAGGAATTCTCCCAGATGACAGCGGTATTGGGATCTTTGAGACAGATCTTGAGCAGGGCATGGAAATTCAGTTTATGTTGAGAGATGGAGATATGATGGTTGAATCTGCAAAAAACAATTCAGAACGCTTAATGAAAAATATAAAAGATGACGGGAAAAAGCCCGTTTTCGGATTGTATATTGATTGTGCAGGAAGAGCAGCAGAGCAATCAAATACGTTGACAGAAGAAGCTACAGAAGTTCAAGAGGTAATGAACAGATACAACACCCCTTTGTTAGGATTTTACTCTGGCGTTGAAATTGCTCCTGTCCTTGGAAAGAGCAGGGGACTTGATTGGACAGGCGTCTTAATGGTTTTAGCTGAGGATAAGTAAAATGTCGGCAAAAATCAATCTAGAAAAAGAATTAAAACAAAGATGCACAGAGTTAGAAAGGCAGGTGGAATATTATAAAAATATTGCGCAACAAACAGGACAAAAACGTTTAAGAGAAGTTGAAATGTTAAATAGCTTTATATCCGAGCAAAAAAAATCAGAGAAGGCCTTAATGGATAATGAGCAACGTTTTCGTCTCATTGCTCAATCAACAAATGACATTTTCTATGAGTGGGATATTGAGAGCAATAAATTGCAATGGCTTGGTAATATTGATAGCACATTGGGTTATAAAACCGGGGAAATCAAACATTCTTTTGAGAATTGGTTGCGTTTAATTCATCCAGAGGACAGGCACTTACTTGAAGATACCTTCTTACTACATAAAGAATCAACAAAACCTGTAGAATATTCATACAGAGTAAGATGCAAAGATGGTTCAATAAAATATTGGAATGATAATAGTTCTCCTATTATAGATCAGGAAGGCAAATCAAAGAAATGGGTTGGTGGTATATCGGACATAACCGAACGAAAGGAAGCTGAAGAGGCACTTATCCAGGCCCAACGCCTGGGTGCAATTGGAGAACTTGCTTCTGGAGTTGCACATTATTTTAACAATTCTCTGCAAGGAATACTGGGGAATATTGAACTTGCTTTACTAAAAGATATTTCTCCAGAAGTAAGAGACTATCTTGAAACGGTTAAAAAATTATCAATGGAAGCAGCCTCAAGAATCAGTCAATTACAGCGTTTTTCAGGAAAAGGCAAAGGCCAGACCGACTATAAACAGTTAAGTCTCAATGAAATAATAGATGATGTGGTGGCCCATACAAGACCATTGTGGAAAGATGAATCTGAAAAATTAGGCATAACAATTGAGATCGAAAAAAATTATGCATCAAAAGAGTTAAAAGTTGACGCAAATGCAGAAGATCTAAGGTTTGTATTATATAATTTAATTAAAAACAGTGTTCAGTCGATGCGTAATAGTGGGAAATTGGCTTTTGAAACAGGAGAAACTGAAACGGGTGTCTATGTG
This sequence comes from uncultured Thermodesulfobacteriaceae bacterium, assembly GCA_964585405.1. GTDB lineage: Bacteria > Desulfobacterota > Dissulfuribacteria > Dissulfuribacterales > UBA3076 > UBA3076. Next base: position 10,372 of record CAZPDU010000088.1, read on the forward strand.
ACTGTCACTGACACAGGAACAGGAATGGACGAAAAAATAAGGGCAAGGTTTTTACAACCCTTTTTCACAACTAAAGGTTTTGAGCAGGGCAAGGGCTTAGGTATGAGCACATCATATGCAATAGTCAAAGAACATGGCGGAAACATAAATGTCAAACAAACAGCTCTCGGTAAAGGGACTTCAATAGAAATCATACTGCCATATTTGAAAAAGAAAGAAAAAAGGCCGAAAGATGACTTCCCTGGGTATAAAAATTCCGCAAAAGTACTCTGGGTGGATGATGAGGAAGTGATTAGAGATATGGGGAAAGCTTTGGTCAAAGCCTTAGGGCACAGTGCGGATGTGGCAGCGAGTGGAGAAGAGGCACTAGGACTATTACTAAATAATCAATACGATTTAATGATAACAGATGTTGGAATGCCCAATATGAGTGGATGGCAGCTTGCGGAGAAAATAAAGGGAAATTATCCGGAAATGAAAGTTGCTGTGGTAACTGGCTGGGGAGCCGATGTATCAAAGGAAGAAAAAGAAAAATACGGTGTGTGCTATGTCCTTGGAAAACCGATAGATATGGGGCAATTGGAATATATAGTTGAAGGAATTTAATGATTCTTTCCAGCTATTGTCAGACTTATCAAATCTAATCAGGGGCATCTACCAGGAAATAAGAAGTGATCTACTTTTCGTCATTGGCTCTATATCAGGAAAATACGGGGTTATAATCTTCTTTCTTTAAAGGGATGTCTGTCTTCGGAATTATGAGAACATTCCGAAAGGTGAGGTTTGCACGAAATGAGAAGTAAAATATCTAAGTCCTCTTGTTTTATCCAGTTTAGGGACCGAGGATCTTCATATAGATCATTTTGTCATCTCCCTCACTGTAAAAATCTTTTAGTACAGAGCATAACTCATACCCGCAACTTGCATAAAAACCACGGGTCGGAGAATACTGCTCACGGGAAGAAGTTTCGACATAAATTCGCTCCCCACCCAGCCCTCTAGTCAGGGTCTCGGTTTCATTCAGTAGAAGGCGACCTAGTCCAATTCCACGAAGCTCTGGCTGAACAACGATCCAGTAAAGATCGAATCTATCTTTGGTGCATGCAATGGGGCCGTAGCAGGTATAGCCTAGCAGATGCCCTCTGTCTTCGGCAAAAAGAAAATGATATCCGCTCTGCAATCCCTTGGACAGGCGCTCTTCTACGAGTTCTGCTGCAACCTCGATCTCATGTATCGAAAAAAACCGCGATGAGGCCACAAGGTCCCGAATGCGCTCATAGTCCTCGGACAACACGTCTCTTCGATAGGTGATCTTTTTGCTTATCAAGGCTTGCCTCTCAATACTTGTACTGATTCGCTTGCCACGGCGGCTTTCCATAACCCTTCGAAAAAGTGGCGGGCATTTGAGCCTAGGGTCCTCACCTTGTATCCTCCTTCTTGGACAATGAGCGTCGGGAGCCCCAGAGATCCTATGGCATTTCCGTTGGCCTCGAAATCCCTTGCATTCAACTCCCATGTTCCCGTAGGGTCTGCCTTTGAGGGATCAAACCCTAATGCTACAATAAGGAACTTGGGTCGAAACTTGACGATGCGCCGCAACATTCGATCCAGATTGGCCAAATAGCTTGAACCGTTGACTTTTTCGGGTAAAGGAAGGTTGAAGTTGTAGCCTTTTCCAGGACCAACACCATGCTCGTTGGCAAAACCACTGAAATAAGGGTATGCAAAACTGGGATGTCCATGTATTGAAATAGTCAGCACGTCCCGACGTTGATAGAAGATGTCCTGTGTGCCGTTGCCGTGATGATAGTCGATGTCCAGTATAGCGACCTTGCCATGTGCACTCAAAAAATGGGCTGCCACGGCCCCGGAATTGAAATAGCAGAATCCTCCGAAACTGCGGTGTTCTGCATGGTGCCCGGGAGGTCTCACCAGCGCATAGGCAAGACGGTAACCCTTAAGGATGAGTTCTGCCGAAGTGAGGGCGCAGTCGACCGCTCCCTTTGCCGCCTTATATGCATTACGGTTGATCGGAGTGAAGGTGTCGATACAATAGTAGCCTGCGCGGACTGGAAGTTCTTTTGGAGGACGGGCCGTGTTCCTGATGGGAAAAACATATGGATAGATGGACCTCCCAGGCTTTATGCTCGCGCTTACCCTTTTCAGGTATTCCACAAAATGGGTGTCATGCACCTCCTTGATCAATTTTTCCGGGAAATGACGGGGCTTGATCCTTTCAAACAGGCCCGTACCTTCAATGCCTTGAAGAATTGATTTGATCCGTATGGGAGATTCGACATAGCCCTTTTCTCTAACATGATGTATCTCATGCTGGTCGTTTATTACGAGAGCGATAATTTTTTCAACTGATCTAACCGGCGTTATACCGGGCGATGGAGATGTCTTTATGTATCTTGGGCTGCGAAGCCTGACGGGATCGTCCCTGAACGATTCCACCACTTTATTGATATAGCCGGGGGGACACGACTCGCCGTATTTTCTCTGCAGAATGGCTCGAACTGTCTTCTGCGCTGAATACCGATCCAGCGGTTTTTCACTTCCCAGAGAGTCATAAATTAGGTGAGGTGGGCAGTCGTCCCCCTCTTTCAACGGGGTCTCATAAAGTGTACCAATGATCGGATAAGCCCCGTAACGCTCATAGAACCGGAGCCGGGCCCGGTTTTTATTGATGATATGAGGATCCCTGCACAGATGTGGCGAGTCAGGAAGACACTCGAAAAAAAGCCCTGAGCTCTTAAGGGCCTTGGCCTCATCTCTTACGCGTTCATAAAGCAGTCCTCCAAGACCCCTGCCGGTTTTCCCTGATTCCACGGAAATAAAATCCAAATAACAGAAACCTATATCCGATGCATGCTGAAGAAGTGCAAAGCCCAAGATACGACCTTTTCTGTTCTCAGCCACAAAAAGGATGGATCTGAATTGATATTTCAGCGGATTACGGAGTTGCCGGGGCAGCTTCTTGATATCCCGTTTCGGTAAGGCAGTGAATTGCGTCCGAAGGATCTCTTGCACCTGGGCAATGGCGTCCTTATCTGTATGAAGCGTATCGTCATGAATACGCCTGATGCGCAAGAGCATTGATCACTCCTTATAAAGAAGCCGGATGATTAATCAAAAATATAATTTCTGCTATACGTGAAGTCGTGCTGTCTTATTCCTCGTGCAATGGCGACCCGGATGAGCCTGGAGACTATATCTTCGATTCGGAATCCCGCCTCTTTAGCGGCTGCGATGAAACCCCCGTCTGATGAGAGACATGGATTGGCATTTACCTCTAATACCCAGGGCATCCCCCTGAAGTCGACTCGAAAGTCTATCCGGGCATATCCGCGCAGGCTGAAAATACGCCAGCAATCAAGCGCTATTTCACTTAATCGTCTGAGCAGGGGCGCATCTTCAACAGGGAATTCGAATGATCTCGGCGTGTGCTGGAATTCAAAGGAGCACTCGTCCCACTTTGCAGAGTAGTCAACGATGCGCGGTTTTCCAGGCGGATAGGCGTCAAAGAGAATCTCCGCCGGTGGCAAGACTTCCGGCTGCCCCGCATCCCCCTCGATAATAGCTATGTTGAATTCTCTGCCCTCAATATAAGCTTCCGCAAAGGCTTCGCCGCCGAGACAGGCTTGTCTCTTGAATATTTCTCTCACCATATCCTTGATCCGAGACGCCTTGACTATGGAAGATTCATCGATGCCTATGGATGCATGCTCCCACACGGATTTAATGATATAGTGACCGTTGAACGCATTGACCGCTCCCTGTTCATCTCCAATGAAGACAGCAGGCGGTGTTGGTACCCCGTTAGCAGCCAGCATTTTTTTGGCAATCATCTTGTTTGAACTCATAAATACGGCCTCGGTACCGCAGCCTGTAAACGGAATCCCCTGGGCATCAAGCAGACTGGGTGCAAAATGAATAAAGCATCCTTTACCATCCACGGTTTCAACTAAATTGACAACCAGTAAAGGAGCGATATTTATCAATGACTCCTTCATCCTGTTTAGATCCAG
>CAZPDU010000089.1:0-5582 GCA_964585405.1 uncultured Thermodesulfobacteriaceae bacterium
ATGCGAGCCTTTTGCAGGATTCTTTTTCGCAAAAGGCTCGCTCGTTTTTAATTATAAATAACTTGCCAACATGATATTATCAGAAGCCCTCCGCGCTAACCTCGAGGCTACAGCTGTAAGGGAAGCAGAGTTTGACTCCCGCTACCAGGTTCTCCGGGACGCGGTCAAGGATTATCAGGGCATAATTAAGGCTTTAAATGGTCTTCTTTTTGAGCTTCATCATCCATTTCGCAACTGGGAAATCGTAATAGGAGATCTGAGATCATTTGCCATAAAGAATCTTGATACGTACAGCCGTTCCTCCCAAGGGCCTGAGGCCATTAAATTACTTTTGGATACCTTTTTAAATGTTATCTCTGATGCCCCTAAAAATGAACAAGGGATCGAAGCGGTAGACGGGCTTCTGGCCTTTCTGGAAAGAATTATTCAAAAAGTAGATAATGAAAAACTTTTTACTATACTGCCTTATATCGAGTATACCTTCCGTAGCCTCAAGGAATCCAATGAGCATGTGATTCAGGCTATTGCCCGAAGCTATCATCCTTTACCATGCCTTATACAAAATTTTTCCAAGCGTATGGTGGGGAGAAAGCTTTCGCCAGAGTTTTGGGAAGAAGCGGGAAGGCTTCTTATTGAAGTTCAGAAATATACTATTTTTTACTGGCTTGAGCAGGAAGACCCTGCTAATTGGCTAAACCGCTCTGTTGAATGTGCCTCCATGGAGCTGGATTCTGAGGACCTGAAAGAGATCATAAGGTTTATTGAACCGGTCTCCCACAAACATTTCATATCCTCTTTGAAAGACCTTGAAATCGCAAAAAAAGCGCCTCTTGCGAAGAAACAAGTTTTGGAGCTGTCCAGGCGCCATGGCTATCTGGATATAGTGAATCATTACAGAAAGATTGTCCGGGAGCTGGGCCGTCTGACATATCAAGTGTCATCTGTGTCATCAAAAGGGCAGGCATACCGGAAACAGAAGACAAAATTATGTCTTTTATTTCCATTCTATCTTATTGAAATAGAAGGTCTGGCCTCGATCCATGAAGAAATTCTTCGTCAGATCAATCGCATATTTTTGTATCTTATACGGAATGCGAATCTCGAGCAGCTTCAAGAGATGCTTTCCAGAGGCTTTGAGCTTCTAAGTCAGCAAGTAGGCAATTTCTCAAGGACTGCTCTTCAGTGCATCGAGGCCCTTGGTTCAGAGATCATTCGTAGAGATAATACAAGGCTTATAGAGCTTTTTTTCAATCAAGTTGTTCGATTCGGCTTTCAACCCCCTGGAATTAAGGGCGTAGATGCCGAATGGCATGTATTGAGCAATCCTGCTCATCTGCAGAATATTAGGGTCTGGCTGAAATTTGTAGAACAAAAAACCGATATATCCGGCACGCTATTGTCAGCCCTTATTATAAACCTTAAGCTGGCAGGCACATGTATTCGTGATACAGACCTGTTTCAGAAAGATGTCAGCAGATTACTTAACTGCGACATAGAGCCGACTTACAATCTGGTCAAACAATTGGCCAAGATCCTGCCGGTTTACTTTAACGAGATCGGTGCAGAAGGCCTCCTGAGGGATGTTTCAACAGAGCTGGATGAGATAACTCACCGCCAGGATGTCCTTATTCATTTTCTAAGAAAACAAAGCCACGTCGAGAGTAATAACCGCATTGTCGATTTTATTGAGGCCATTTTATGCTTTTGGTTTAGTAAACAAAAAGAGGAATTGACTTCTTTTTTACCTCCTGAAATCATGGGACAGATTCCGGCCAGTGGCCCATACGTAGATCATGTGAACAGGCTTATACAGCATCTCGCGAATGTATCGGGTACCAAAGAATTTACCCGAAATATAAATAGTCTGCTGAATTTTAAAGAGGAGCAGCTATCTCACATATTGAGTCAAGTTCCTGATATTCCCGCTCAAGAGAGAAGACGTGTTGAACTCCTCATTAGGATGTACCGGCTCGAAACTCATAAGTACAAACTCGGTACCCATGAAATCCGGCATCATCTTGAAGAAGCTAAAAACCAGGGTTTTGAGGGATTAGACAAAGTACTTGAGGTCCTGGATGTGGATAACGATCCGGAACATTGTCTTGAGGTAATTCTGGATCAGCTTGATGTCCTTAAGGGCATTATACTCAGTAAGGAAAGGTTTGAAATAAGAGAGGATATATATCACAAGCGGCATATAACGGTGGATATCCCTTCGATGTACGGCCGCTACCATGAGCGAAAGTTTGACGCCCTCAGCCTCAGCTTTCGTCTTGAGAACCTGGCCAACATTCATTTCGAACGCTTGATAGCTGAAATAGATTCTAGCTTTATTTCAAGGCCTATCTTTGTGAGGATTTTGCGATATCTCCGTCTATTCTGGAGAGCCGTACAGTTGGATGGAGTATATTCAAGAAAGTTTGCCACTTATATCGCCCTGCTGGAAAAATCCTTTGAGGTACGGCGATTTGCTTTTTCCCAGTATCAGGACGTAGTAAGAGGGCTATCTGATGGAGTTAAGGATATTATTCATGTCTATTATATAAGCCCGCATCAGGACAATGTGTCTGTTATTATTCGTCAGTTGAAAAAAAACCATCTACTGCAAAAGTATCAGGCTGCAACAAAAGAGAGTGAAAACGAGCCCCAACTGATTCTTCAGATAACTGAATGGTTCCTGAGAGATCTTATCTCTGGTACCTTTGGTCTTCAGTATCTGGACAACTTTATTGCCCGTGTATATCAGGTGCTCGGAGAGCAGAAAGAAAGACTGGATCATAATGACCTAGATTTAATGTTAAGCTATGATCCTGATCAGATCCTATGTACTATACACAGGCCGAATGAATGGACAAACAACCTTATACACCTGGGCAATAAAGGCTTTAATCTGGTGCTTCTGGCAAAGGAGGGAATACCTGTACCCCCTGGAGTAATAGTTACTACCGAGGTATTCAGGTGCTATCCCATTATCAGGAAACTACCCAGTGTATATAAAGAATTCAAGTCACAGCTTCAGAAGGCCATTGGGGATATAGAGCATCAAAGCGGGCGCAAGTTTGGAGATCCCTCAAATCCATTGCTTTTATCGGTAAGGAGTGGAGCAGCCATTTCAATGCCCGGGATGATGTCAACAGTTATTAATTTGGGCAGTAACCTTGAAATCATAGAGGGCTTGGCGACAAGAACAGGAAACGCCTGGTTTGCCTGGGACAATTACAGAAGATTTATTCAATCGTGGGCTATGGCCTTTAATCTAGACCGTGAGATGTTCAACGAACTCATTAGTAAGCACAAGCAACGATACGGAATAAAACAAAAAAGGGAATTTACCGGAGAGCAGATGAAAGAACTGGCCTTGGCCTATCAGCAAGTCACGCTGGATCAAGGTCTTAAGCTCGAAAAGGACCCTTTTGAGCAACTTCTCGTAGCTATACGACTAATTTTTACATCCTGGGAGTCTGAAAAGGCAAAAAATTACAGAGAAATAATGGAAATATCCGATTATTGGGGAACGGCTGTGATAGTGCAGGCCATGGCCTATGGAAATCTCGCTGAAACCTCTGGAAGCGGTGTTGCCTTCACACCGATCCATACTGATAATATAAATAATATCTGCCTTTGGGGCGACTTTACTACCGGGAATCAGGGAGATGACATTGTAAGTGGTCTGGTCACAACATATCCGATTTCAATAAAGCAGCAAAAGGCCATGGGGCTTGATTCTGAAATGAATTTGGAAAAAAATTTTCCTGATATTTATAATTCTTTGTTATCCATGACAAAAGAGCTCATCTACAAAAAAAGATGGGATCCCCAAGAGATAGAATTTACATTTGAAGGCCCGGGGAGCAACAGGCTTTTCATACTTCAGAGCCGAAACATGACTACAAAGAGGCGACATATAGTTCAGGTTTTCGTATATTCAGCAGAGTTGGCGGCTAGTTACCTGGGCAAAGGCATTGGGGTGAGTGGAGGGGCCATGGCAGGCAAGGCCGTATTCACCATATCTGAAATTAAATCTTTGCGCGAGAAGGAACCAGGGACTCCATTGATTTTGATCCGTTCAGATACCGTGCCTGACGATATCAAAGAAATTACGTCAGCAGAAGGCCTTCTTACAGCAAAGGGAGGACAGACATCTCATGCAGCTATAATTGCATTTCGCCTTGACAAAAACTGTATTGTGGGTTGCAAACAACTGCAGGTTTCTGAAAATCTTGGCTTTGCGCGATTAAACGGCCGTATAATTCGTTGCGGCGACTTTTTGAGTATTGACGGCAGAAACGGTTCAATTTACATAGGTAAACATGCCACTCAGATAGAGGAAGAGATGTTTCTGGTTTGAGAATTTGGATTATCTACAGTTTAGTTGAAAAAAATAAGAGGTAGATGCTGAAATGATCAAATACATAGACGAAATTCCATTAAAAGGCCAGAGGGTCCTGATGAGAACGGACTTCAATACCCCTCTGGACGATTCAGGCAATATAGCGGACGACAACCGTATTAAGGCAGCCCTGCCCAGCATACGATATGCCATAGATGCTGGAGCTCGATTGATATTATGCTCGCATCTTGGCCGCCCAAAGGGACAGAGGATAGAAAAATGGAGCCTGAGACCTGTAGCTCGAGGTCTCGAAGATATGATAAACCAGAAGGTGACTCTGGCCCCTGACTGTATTGGAGACGAAGTGGAGAGACGGGTCAGCTTAATGTCAGAGGGAGAAGTTCAGCTGCTTGAAAACCTAAGATATCATCAAGGAGAAACAAAAAACGAGCCTGGATTTGCAAAGGCCTTGGCAAAATTAGCTGATGTATATATAAATGACGCCTTTGCAGTATCCCATCGTGCCCATGCTTCAGTGACCGGAGTGCCCGGTATAGTGAAAAATTGTGGAGCAGGCTTTCTTATAAAAAATGAACTCTTATACTTCAAAAAGGCCCTGGAAGAACCTGTCAGACCTTTATTGGCAATTCTGGGTGGGGCCAAGATATCAGGCAAGCTGGAGGCCATTAATAACATACTGAATAGGGTGGATAAGCTGATAGTTGGTGGAGCCATGGCTAATACGTTCCTGGCAGCGCAAGGCATTGATATAGGAAAATCAATTACTGAGAAAGATCTGACAGATACTGCCAAGGCCTTAATTGATAAGGCAAGAAATAAGGGTATTAAATTATATCTTCCAGTTGATTGCGTTATAGCAGAGAGTCTTGAGAAAAACGCTGTAACTAGGATCGTTCCGATTCAAGAAATTCCTGATGATTGGATGGCATTAGATATAGGGCCGGCAACAGTAAACCTATTTAGTGAAGTTCTTTATAATGCCAAAACCATAGTATGGAATGGCCCAATGGGTGTTTTTGAGTTCAAGCCTTTCAGCCGAGGCACGATGGCCCTGGCGCATGCGGTGGGCAGCAGTCAGGCCCTCAGTATTGTGGGCGGAGGAGACACTGATCTGGCTATTCACAGGGCAGGTGAAGTAGAAAATATATCTTATATGTCCACAGGTGGGGGAGCATTCCTCTGCCTTTTGGAGGGGAAAAAACTGTCTGGCATAACGGCACTTGAGGGGTGT
>CAZPDU010000090.1:0-15780 GCA_964585405.1 uncultured Thermodesulfobacteriaceae bacterium
ATCAAGGATACTCGGCCTGCGCCATCCTTCCTGCTTCACAAGGGCAAGAGCGATTTCCACAATCAGCTCGGTCTCAGGTCTGGGTATCAGGGTATCCCTGGTTACGCGGAAAGAAAGGGACCAGAATTCCCTCTGCTGTATGATATAGGCAGTGGGTTCATGCATTACCCTTCGAGCAACAAGGGCCATATACTGTTTATTCACAGTGTCTTCAAGCAGAAATTCAGGATTTAAGTGAAGCCAGATCTGTTCCTTTCTCAGAATATGGGCCAGCAGAATCTCAGCTTCCAGCTGCGGATTTTCTATGTGGGCTCGCGAAAGTTGTTTAGTGGCTGCCAAAAGCGTTTGTGCTATTGTCATCTGAGCTTTGGGCCAGGCTCTGTGCCTGATAGTAAGTCCCCAGTGCCTCTATAATTTCGTTTATATCACCTTCCATTATGGCCTCAAGGCGGTAAAGGGTAAGATTTATTCGATGATCAGTCATTCTACCTTGGGGGAAGTTGTAGGTGCGTATACGCTGACTCCTGTCCCCTGTGCCCACGATGCTTCGTCGTTCACTTGAGACCTGTGATTGTTGTTCTGTTCGCTTCAAATCCAGCAGACGGGCATAAAGTACCTTCATGGCCTTGGCCCTATTTTTGTGTTGTGAACGCTCGTCCTGACACTGCACTACCAGTCCTGTTGGCAGGTGGGTAATACGCACAGCAGATTCTGTCTTGTTGACGTGCTGCCCCCCAGCTCCCGAGGCTCGGTAGACGTCAATCCTAAGATCAGTCGGGTCAATATCTACGTCGACATCGTCGGCTTCAGGCAGTACAGCCACCGTGACGGCTGACGTGTGTATACGTCCCTGGGTCTCTGTATCAGGAACTCTCTGAACCCTGTGAGTGCCACTTTCGTATTTCAGGCGGCTGTACACCCGGTCTCCGGAGACAAGAGCAATAATCTCCTTGAATCCGCCCCCTCCGGTTAAATGTACATTAAGCACCTCTACTTTCCAATTTTCTTGTTCGGCATAACGACTGTACATGCGGAAAAGATCCGCAGCGAAAAGGGCGGCCTCATCTCCACCTGTCCCGGCCCTTATTTCTAAAAGCACATTCCTTTCGTCATTGGAATCTTTAGGCAGAAGGAGGTGTTTTATCCGCTGCTCGAGTTCCCCACTTTTCTCTTCCAGTTCCTCAAGTTCTGCATGTGCGAGTTTACGGATTTCTGGATCAGGATCACCGAGCAGGACCTTGTTTTCATCAATTTGTTCAAGTATATTAAGTTGTTGGCGGTAAGACTCAACTATTAACCTTAAATCGGCATGCCTTTTTGCGATTTTCTGATATCTCTTTTGGTCTTTTAGTAAACCGGGATCGCTGAGTTCCTGCTCTAATGCAAGATATTTATTTTCTAATTCTTGAAGTTTAGCTAACATTTAAACGAGCTGCTGTTAAAAGAAAAGGCAGATAGGGCATATATCATATAAAATGACGTCCTTATGCTATCACCGCCGGTATCTGACCATAAAAAGTATCTGTCACAAAGCACGGCCTATCTCGACTTATGCCTGTTTTTCCTGTTTCTCACCATACCTTCGGTAGAATTTTTCCACTCGCCCGGCGGTATCAACAAGTTTCTGCTTTCCGGTAAAGAAAGGGTGGCACTTTGAGCATATCTCTACCCTTATTTCTTTTTTAGTGGAACCTATCTCAAATTCATTACCACAGGCACATCTTACCTTTGCCTTATAATATTTTGGGTGAATATTTTCCTTCATGTTTTTTTATATCTCCTGTTGATTTCACTAATTTTTTAAATAATTCTACTACAAAAGGTATTTCCATTCAAAATATTACTGAAAAGATCAATTTACTAAATGATTTCAATTTTGAAAGGCCTAAGCTCAATAAATAATAAACGGCCGGGCTCTGTCTATTATAAAATCAAATCTTTAGAGAACGAACTCTAATCAATAATTGGTAAATGCGGGAATTATATACTCCAAATAAATATTATCTGTTCATGGATGCCAAAAACTCATCGTTGTTTTCAGTGCCCTTCATTTTGTCTAAAAGGAACTCCATGCTGTCTACTGGATTTAAAGGTGATAGAAGCTTTCGCAAAATCCAGATTCTGTTCAACACATCCATGGGAAGCAACAATTCCTCTTTTCTGGTACCGGAGTGGTTAATATCGACTGAAGGGAAAATCCTTTTGTCAATTAGCTTTCTGTCTAAATGTATCTCCATATTTCCAGTACCCTTGAACTCTTCAAATATCACCTCGTCCATTCGGCTGCCTGTATCCACAAGTGCTGTAGCAATTATAGTAAGACTACCCCCTTCCTCAATGTTTCTGGCGGCCCCGAAAAAGCGCTTGGGTTTCTGAAGCGCGTTTGAGTCCACACCTCCCGACAGAATCTTACCGCTGGGAGGGACTACGGTATTATATGCCCTAGCCAGTCTGGTGATGCTGTCCAGAAGTATCACCACATCACGTTTGTGTTCCACTAAACGCTTGGCCTTTTCAATAACCATTTTGGAGACCTGAACATGCCTCTGGGCCGGCTCATCAAATGTCAAACTTACTACCTCAGCCTTGACCAGACGTTGCATGTCAGTGACTTCTTCCGGTCTTTCATCTATTAGAAGTACGATCAATAAAACCTCTGGATAATTTCTGGAAATACTGTTTGCAATATTTTGGAGCAGCATCGTCTTGCCGGTCCTAGGAGGTGCGACTATAAGTCCTCTTTGACCTTTACCAATCGGAGTCATCAAATCCATTATTCTGGCGGAATAATTGTCTGAGTCGGTCTCTAGTCTCAGATGCTCATCTGGATAGAGCGGAGTGAGGTTATCAAAGATTACCTTATCAAGAGATGCCTCAGGGACATCATAGTTAAGAGACTCTACCTTTAATAGGGCAAAATATCGTTCACCTTCTTTGGGAGGACGGATCTGGCCGGAGATAATATCGCCGGTTTTTAGGGCGAAACGTCTGATTTGAGATGGAGATACATATATGTCATCCGGGCCTGGCAGGTAATTGTAGTCTGAGCTGCGAAGAAAACCAAATCCATCCTGAAGTATCTCCAGCACGCCCTCTCCATATACAGATCCATTATTGGTAGTCTGGGCCTTGAGTATAGCAAAAATGATCTCCTGTTTACGCATCCCGCTGGGAGACTCTACACCTATATCTCTTGCTATTTTGTATAGTTCACCTATGCCTTTACGCTTTAAATCAGCTAAAATTAATGTCTTCGCTTTATTTGTCTTCGATGTTTTTGGCATGGTTTTACCTCTACGGAATTTACGTATACTTTAAAAAGTCTGCGGGAATAAATTTTTTCAAGAGATTCAAGTTGTAATAAACTCTCAAAAAAAATAATAGAAAATAGACCTAAACTAACCGCCTTGGGGGGATTTTTTGATGAACTGCATACTACTCGACCCCAAATGATAATTATTTTTTATTATGAAGTGAAACGATTTTGCGGAATTTGGATCCCGGGCAATTAGAAGCAGAAAGGCTTTTAATAATTATAAATACCACGACTTTTATTTGTCAAGCATAAATAATGAATCAAACATGTACTTCGAAACCTGGTAACTCGATAATTTATAATTATTTAATCGCTTCTAAAATCTGAACAATGTAAACTAATAATACGACCCTGAAATTGTCAATAGCTTTTTATATCAACTGTATCTTTCCAGCCCAGAAGTGAATTCAATCGCACCAAAAGAGTCAAGACCTCATTTACCGGTGTCGCAACTCCAAGTTCTCTGCCTATTTCAGTAATGGCTCCGTTAATGTAATCGATTTCAGTGGGTCTGTTCTTGATACGGTCCTGGAGCATTGAAGACCTGTTTTCGGATGTGGCCTTACACACTGAATCAACCATATTATGGGCCTCTTCAAGCGAAAGGCCCAGACTAATACCCTTCTTTAATGACAAGTTCCATGCCTCTGTAACTGCTAGTCTTTGAAGTCGCAAAGTCTCAGGATATTGTAATAATTTCCCATTGGTAAGGCCACAGAGGGCCGTCAATGCGTTTATCCCGACATTGACAATCAGTTTACGCCATATGTGAGGATAGATATCTTCAACTACCTGAGAGGGCCAACCTGCATTGTTCAGCAAAGTCGTTAAAGAATTTAAACTGTCTTGGGTTTCAGAATTCTGAATCGCTAATCCAAATTTCGTGGGGCCACTTCCAGCATGGCGAACACGACCTTCCTTCAGCAAAGTCGCCCCTTGCGATGTAACGCCGAGAACAATACGTTCCGGTTTTACAATTTGAAAAAGTGCGGATTCATGCCCTATACCGTTTTGCAGAGTAACAACCAGAGTCTCTGATCCTATCAATGGACCTATGCGTTTCACGGCATCACAGCTCTGGTAGGCCTTGACCAACAATATCACCCAGTCCTGAGGACCAAAAGACTCCGGTTTCGCAGTAATGGTCGGAAAGACGGTCCACGACTCTTTAGACGATACAAACTGTATTCCGGTTTTTTTAAGCCTACCCGCACGATCCGGTCTGTAATCAAGTAAGGAAACAGGATAATCCTGTCTGCTAAGTACTGCAGCCAAAAGGCAACCCATAGCCCCCGGGCCTACAATAGTGAGCTTGTACTGATTTTTTTCTCGCATTGTCCAGTATTTGTTTCGTTAAAAAAGAAAATCGTCAAGTCTTTTCAACCAAGCGGGAAGCCTGAATTTGCCGGATGAAGGATGAAGAGGCGGTAAAAGATCCTCTCTCATCGCCTCCCAGACAAAAGACCCTTCATTGTCTTTCTTGGGTATAGTTATCTCTCCGGTTTGCTGGTCTACAGGGGCCAGTGCTATTCCCTGAGGTATGACAAAATCCCTTTTTGTCACTTCGCCTTTTGTTCCCAACATGAAAGATGTCCAAATTGGACATGCTACCCTGCCTCCGGTTTCCATTTCCCCCAAGGATTTTTTGTCTTCCCGACCTACCCACACTGCTGTCACAATCTCAGGTGTAAATCCAATAAACCACGCATCTCGATAATTATCAGTGGTACCAGTCTTGCCACCCGCTGGAAACCCAAGTGCCCTGGCACTGCTACCTGTACCATTCTGGATAACCCCCCTGAGGAGTTGAACCATCTGAAAAGCAGTTAACGGGTCAACCGCTTCCTCAAAAACCGGCTCAAGCTGTTCTATTATTTCTCCTTTTCGATTTATAACTGACCTAATAAATTGAGGCTTAATATTTTTACCAAGATTAGGAAACGTGCTGAAAGCCCTCGCCATCTCTATCAGGGTCACTTCGGAAGAACCCAGTGCAAGCGACAGATTGTTTGCCAGGGGTGTCTCTATTCCCATACGCATTGCCATATTATGAATAGAGGACAATCCGATTACTCTGGCGATTTTTACTGAAATGATATTTCTAGAGTATGTCAGGGCCGTCCGTATCGTAATCGGCCCCATATAGGTCTTATCAAAATTCTCTGGCTCCCACATGTTTTGAGAATCCGCTCCCGGCAATGAAATCGGCTCATCTACAACTATTGTATTTGGGGCTATAAGTCCCTCGGATAGAGCTGCCGAATATATTATTGCCTTGAAGGCGGAACCGGGCTGCATTCTGCCCTGGGTTGCCAAGTTGAATTGAGATTTACTGAAGTCTTTGCCTCCCCAAAGTGCTTGAACAGCACCGGTTTCCGCCTCAAGTGACACAAGAGCTGCCTGAATAGGCTGGTTCACCTCAGCATCTTCTTTATGTCTCTTGCGCCAGCTGTCCAGACCTTGAAGTACCGCTTCATTGGCCTTAATTTGCCAGTCCCTTTTCAGGGTAGTAATTACTGTCAGGCCGTCAGTCAAGAGTCTTTTTTCGCCATACCTTATTTCGAGTTCCTTTCTCACTTCTGAAAGAAAATAATCCGCACCCGGTGGCGGATCCAAGACCTCTCTCTTTAGACGAATAGGCGTCCTTTTTGCTTCTTCTGCCTCATCTGCAGTAATATAGCCTTCCTCTATCATTCGTCTCAGAACATATTCCTGGCGATTCTTGGCAAGATCCATATGTTTTGTTGGATCATAACGGCTTGGAGCCTTGGGCAGTCCGGCAAATAGTGCGCATTCAGCAAGATTCAGGTCATCTACATGTTTTGCTAAATAGGTCCGGGCGGCACTTTCTACCCCATAGGCTCCCTGACCAAAATATATCTCATTCAAATATATGTTCAGAATTTCATCTTTGGTAAGTGCAGCATCTATCTGCCAAGCCAAAATTGCTTCTTTAACCTTGCGTAGCCAGCTTTTTTCCGGGGTGAGGAGTAAAGATCTTGTTACCTGTTGGGTAATGGTACTGGCTCCCTGGACTATTCCGCCTGCTTCCACGTTTTTTACTACCGCCCGAATGACCCCCATGAAATCAATGCCAGGATGTTCGTAAAAGCGAGCATCCTCAGCCGCCAGAAAGGCCTGTACCAGTTTGTCCGGCATTCGCGAAAACGGAACAGGCCATCTTTTTTCCTTATACCAGTAAGCAATTGGACGATGGTCGGAATCGAGCACTTCAGTGACCATGGGAGGACTATAAGATTTAAGACTTGAGATTTCCGGCAGGCCCAACAGCATGTATCCTATGATAAAACTACCTATTATCAAAAACACTACAATGGCTGAACCGAGCAGGATGCCCAGCAGGCCTCGATAGCCCCATACAAGCGTTTTTTTAATTTTTTTTCTACGTAACTTGGCCATAGATCATCTTATATAAACATAGTATAACATCGAGGCAACTTTAGGACAGAGGAGAGTCATACTAAATTCAAAGCTCTTGAAGGCTTTCGGTCTCTGTGTTAAACAAGATTTCAACTGATCGGGGCGTAGCGCAGCCTGGAAGCGCATCTGCTTTGGGAGCAGAGGGTCGGAGGTTCAAATCCTCTCGCCCCGACCATTATTTTTTCTTTTGAAGGCCTTTGCATCCAGCTCACTCCCCTTTATTATTTAACACAAAAATCCTGAAATGTGATTGGATTTGTTGAGCAAAAGGGCAATAGCGATCTATACAAAAATTGGCGCGACAGCATAAGGGCGTAGAGATAACCATGAACAAAGAGACTTGTCAGTGCAATAAATGTGGAACCTGGGTAGATAAACATAAACTATGCATTGTTGATGATACCTGTTTCTGCTCAAGATGCATGTACGGAGATATCGAACCAGTTGAAATTTATCCAATTGGCATTGTGAAAAATAATTTAATTAAATGTCAAAAAGGTTTTGGTGTGGTCGGAGATGACAAGATATCTAAAATCATACTTTTTCCGACTCAAAAAAAATTCATGTATAAACTAGAGGACGAAAAATATATTACCATTATTTATTATCTTCACAAGTCAGGACCGGTCAAATCCATATTTAACAGGGGAATTGATGGAAAACTGGTTGGAGTTTTTGCTTCTCGTACTCCAAACAGGCTCTCAAAAATAGCTATTCAAAATGTCAAATTAATAAAAATCAAAGGAACGACATTATATATTGAGGGTCTTGATGCTATTAATGGAAGTCCTGTGCTTGACATCAAATTAAAGCTTAATCATAAAAATTCTTAAGCCGTCCCTTCAAAAAAAGGGAATAAAACCTTTCAGGTTTAAGTATCAAAAATAAAGTAAATCATGTCATGTATATCCTCCTGTTATACTGATGGATAGATCATTTCATGTATATGAGCCCCAAAAAGACAGTATTTTCTCTTATCAATATGGACATTAATGTTGTCCTGGTAACCATAACCGCGATAACCCATACCAACAAATACATGCTCCAGCTTTAGAAAAAGCCTATACCCTGGTCTTTCCTGTCAATCCCTCTTTCTCTTCATTCTTTTAATAATCTGAACCCCAACTTTATGGAAATTTCCTTGATGATCCCTGCAATAAATCAATATTACCCTGTTTTATGCCGAAATATCATTATGAGAACATGAATATCCGACACAGAAGAATTAAGTCTATCATTTTGTGTTTTTATTAATTGATGCCCCGGAAATCATTTCAGATAAAAACGAATTCACGATCACAGGATTAAAATAGTGAATGACTACAACTATGTAATAAAAGAATATGCCTTAGCCCCTTGGTCTGTGCTTGAACAATACAGAATAGAAGAAGTTCTTAGATATGATCGCTTCAGTATTACATATAAGGCCTTTAATATTAAATTGGATCTGTCTGTCAATATAAAAGAGGCCCTGCCCCATGATTTAGTAATAAGAAAATCAGACAATGAGATACTTGCCAAATTTCCTTCAGATGAGGATATCTTCCAAAAGGGACTCAAATATTTCTTAGAAGAAGCAGAAACTCTCGCCAAGTTTACACATCCGAACATTGTACGCGTTTTAGGGTGTTTCAAGGCCAATGGGACCGCATATATGGTCATGTCTCATGAGGACGGTGAAACTCTCAGACAGCAGCTCGACCGTATGGGACCTGACAGAACTATGCCGGAATGCAGGATCAAGCTCTGGTTAAAAGATATCCTTTGCGGTCTAACCGCCTTACATGAAAAGGGAATTTATCATAGGGATATAAGGCCAGATACAATTTTTTTAAAAGAAGACGGATCTGCAATGCTCATCGATTTTGGGAGCGCACGGTATGCCGTCAAAAAAGAATTTCATAATAAAAGTGCCGCTACATCTGACGAATATTCATCTGAATATTTGCATGCATATGAAGAAAAAGACGACCTGTGGGTGGACATTTATCAGCTCGGTACTGTGGTATATGAATGTGTTACAGGGCAGAAACTCCCTGACATCCAGGTCCGGATCCAATCATCCTTAAATAACGAATCAGATCCATGTATAGATGCATTAAAACAGTCGGTGTATCGAGGTTATAGTAAGGACTTTCTGGATACCTTAATGCTTGCCATTTCCTGCGCTTCAACTGATCGACAATCTGCGACGAATATATCAGAAAGGTTAATTTTGACGAGTGAGAATAAAATAACGGCAAAAGAGAACCAAGCAGGTGATTTAGATATACAGGTCAATGAACCCCAATATGAAAAGGCCCCTGATGAAGAAATTATCCTCGAAATGGAGGATTCATATGAGACCGGAGAGATTGAAAATGGGGAGATCAGCACTGAAACTGATACCTCAAAACTGCTGCAGACCAAAAACAAAGAAAAATCCCCTTCAGATTTAGATATACAGGTCAATGAACCCCAATATGAAAAGGCCCCTGATGAAGAAATTATCCTCGAAATGGAGGATTTGAATGGGACCGGAGAGATTGAAAATGATGGGCTTGAAGATAAACCTGATATGTTCGGGCATGTTCAGGTGGACGAGCATGGCAAAATACAGGGAAAAGATAAAAAAGGCGGCCTGCTCAAGTTATTGTCGTCAGTTGGTTTTGTAGCTGGTCTCATGGCAGTGATTTTTTTTATCTTTTTGAGACCCGGCCTTATAGTTTTAAGCCAGCCGAGTGGATCGACTGTTTTTTTAGATGGAAGTTTTGCAGGAGTTACCCCCCTGAACACTAAGAGATGGCTGTTTGGAAATCATATGATTAGTGTAAAAAAGGAGGGATATTATAGTTATGAACAAAGTATCAACATACGATTGGGGCGGACTAAAAAAATTTATACTGAACTCTCTCCGGATGTCCACGCTGGAAATCCATATGCCAGTCTTATAGTGAAAAGCTCACCGAGGGGAGCGCGAGTATTTCTTGACGAAAAAGAAAAAGGTGTCACTCCATTATCTCTAAAGAATGTTGAGCCGGGATTACATACTATAAAATTTACTAAAAATTGTTTTTCCAGTGTAGAAAAAAAAGTTGATATAACCGCATCAACAAAAATAGATGTTGACGCCAAACTTCACAGTATATGCGGCAATCTTATGATAAAAAGCTCACCTGAAGGAGCAACAGTATTTCTTGACGAAAAAGAAAAAGGTGTCACTCCATTATATATTAATAATATAAAAGAGGGTAATCGAGTTATTAAATTAATTAAAAAAGGATTTGAGACAGAAAGCAAAATAATTACAATTGAACCATCAGAGAAATTCGAATTCTCTGTGGAACTCAGACAACCAATAGTCTCTTCTGATGGCAGATTTATAGATCATAGAAACGGCACTATTTCAGACACCAAGACCGGTCTCATGTGGACCAGAGAGGATAGTTATATTCATCTCAACAGATATTTGAATTGGGAACAGTCAAGATCATATGTTAATAATCTAACTACGGGCGGATATAGTGACTGGAGATTTCCCGACACAAAAGAGCTAAATGAAATATATGAAATAAAAAAATCGAATACAGACAAAGATGGCGACATCATACATATTGATCCAATTTTCTCCAGTGGCGGGACATTCTGGAACTGGTCGTCAGAGGAGCAAGATCAAAGCCGTGCAAAAGTATTTCTCTTTATCGACGGCAGCATAATTAAAAATGACAAGAAATTTTCCTATGAGAGAGGGGTACGCGCTGTTCGGCCATAGTATAAAAAAATATCTAAACTCTAAAATCATCTGCCAATAATTTGATTACAGATGCCATTTTAAGTTTGGCTAATCCAATACCCGCCTCACAAGACAGCATCAGTATCATATGTATGTGGACTTTGCCTGAACAGGCCCTGAATGAATCCTCGCCTTCATTTAAGCATCGAGCTAATAAATGAACACGATCCGTCTCTATATGAATCATTTTACAGCTACCAATATCCATCTCCTTAGATGCCTTCTGGGCATTAACCAATACATTGTTTGCTAATATAGCGATCTCTATTAAATTCGACTCTCCGGCGGGCAACATCATAATTGGTTCACCGGTTGGTGTCAGAATACCCACACCTGCAAAACCTATAATTGATTTAAACGGCTCTAACTTTTCTTGTGCTGTAACAATGCCTATAGCATTTGATTCATATCCACTTTCAGATTGAGTTACCAATTGTTTTTCGTATTCTTCTTCTCTATATTCCTGTTTTGTTTCATCCTCATTTTTATCTATCAGGAAATCGATCTCTTGAATATTATCAATATCTTTTTCTTCAATATTTTCTGTCTCCTTTTCCTCAAATTGCTCCAAGACTTCATCTTTAATTTTACAAGACTCCATCAGGATAAAGGAAAGCGGGGAAGTGATGACTTTCGTCTTATGTGCACATGTGTAATTAATTTCTATCTCCGTTTCATGCCATCCAATAATTTCATAGGCCGCCTCTTCACCTTCCAATGTCTCTGTTTTGGCATTAATCAGATCGCCTTCCAGGAAATACAATTTCCCGACATTTTTCCCTGAAGTTACCGTAAGAGTGCAGGTTTTACCTTCCAGTTCCAGAAATTGCAGGAACATGCCCAGCGTAATACCTTCTATATGCCCCTGAGAATCCCCCCTGTCTAAGTATTGAAGGATGTTATCTGCCAAGACATCAAAATCAAGTGGTTTTTCCAGATATTGAGCGGCACCCATAGTAAGTAGTTTTGTTTCCATGTCCGGTGTGCCGAATGCTGTAATCACGATCGTCGGTATATCAGGAAAATGTCGGGTCAAATATGCTAATAGCTGAAAACCGTCCATTTCGGGCATCTTCAGATCTGTAACAACCAGGTCAATTTTGGTAGAATTCAAGATTGTGACAGCTTCCTTTCCATTGAAAGCTATCAGTACGTTAAATATATCCGAATATGACTTAAGACCATCTGAAAGACTGAGCAAGAGACCTTTTTCATCATCTACTATCAGGATATTTTTCATGCCTAGTTTTCCTTAAGTCTTTTGTAAAATCCTGTTTTTTGTCTTATTGCTGTTGTGCTCGTCGTCAAAAATGCTCACACACTCAGAAAGCCAAGACTTCTTATCCTTTATGCCCTGCGAACAAAAATCCATAAGTTTTGCACAAGGCGAACTGATGCTGCCGACTTTAAATAATCAGGCGATTCCAATATTATTGTTCTGACCTTCCGGCACAGATATCGTTACTGTGGTACCTTTATTTTTTACGCTGCTGATCGATATATTCCCGTTCATTTGAGCCAACTTTTTTTTCGTAAGGGATAAACCGAGGCCTGTACCTTGCGGCTTGGACGTATAAAAGGGCCTAAAAAGATTCTTTTGTTGTTCCAAAGTAATACCACATCCGTTATCTGTGATGTTAATCCATATAAGCGATTCCTTTTTATTCATGGTTACAACAATTTCCGGTCTTTCGGAACCATGCAGGGCATCACAGGCATTAATCATTATGTTCAGCATTACCTGCTGAAGTATCCTGGGATCAATAAAAGCGCATTTAACATTCGGTGAAAATATAGTCTTGATCTTAATATTCCTTTTTTCGAAGTCGTTTTTAACTAAAGGGAAAAAATTCCCCATGAATGATGACAGGTCTACATTGCGAATATGCAACTTTTCAAACATATTAAAATTTTTTAAAGATTTAAGAAGATACTCCATTCGGGATATCTCATACATAGAGCGGTCCAGAAATTTCAATATGTCTTTTGAAGAATACCGGTTAATATTTTTCTGCAGGACACTCAAGGCCATTTTCAGGGAATTAAGAGGATTACCGATTTCGTGTCTTATTCCCAAAAAGATATATCCTGCATTATTCATCATATTTGTAGCCTCCGCAATTGATTCAAGCCTTGCTTTATCGGTAATATCACTTATCAATAACCAAAGATATCCATTAGACACACTATAAATTGAATAACCTAAGAGCCTGTCATCATATTTCAATGTCTTTGGAGACGGGATATCCTCCAATTGAATATTTTCTATCTTTTCAGGAAAGAGGACGGCACTGAGTGCTCTGTAATCTTTGGGAGTAATTGTTTTAAACAGATTAATTGCAGTTTTGTTCTGAAAAACAACGGTCTTTTCTTTGGTGTCAAATGCTATCAGGCCTAGACTGATATTCTCCAGGATATTGGCATAAATACAAATGCCAGGGCACATTTCTTTACTGAAGGGACAATGTCTATCGCTATTATTCAGAGACATATTTGTTTTTATTGGGCCTTAGTCGGCAGGCATCTACTCTTTCAATTCTTAATTATGATAACAGGAGATCGAGATCCTCCCTGGACAGCCGCCGCAGCATATCCTGGCCACTATTAAGGATAGCACTGACCAGTTCACGCTTTTTCTCCTGTAAAGCAAGAACCTTCTCTTCTACTGTTTCGGCTGTAATAAGACGATAGGTAAACACTTTTTTATCCTGTCCGATACGGTGGGTTCGATCGACTGCCTGAAGCTCCACTGCCGGGTTCCACCAAGGGTCTACAATGAATACATAATCCGCTGCCGTGAGATTAAGCCCCAGACCTCCGGCCTTAAGGCTGATAAGGAAAAGTTTTATGTCTTTAATGTCTTGAAAACGGCGTACCCTGTCTTTACGCCTTGACTGAGGTGTCCTGCCGTCGAGGTATTCATAAACTATTCCAGCACTATCCAGAGAACGACGAATTAGAGTCAACATCCTGGTAAACTGAGAAAAGACCAGGGCCTTGTGTCCACAAGAGATGGTCTCTTCTATCAATGTCATAAGTTTATCCAGCTTGCCCGACCCCGCTCCGTTCTCACCGATAATGTCAGGGTGGTTGGCCGCTTGGCGAAGTCTGAGAAGACCCTCAAGTATCTTTATGCGGCTGCTGTTGAGACCTCGCCGTTCTATGGCTGTCAATATTGAGGTCCGGTAGTGGTCCCGAATCCGGGAATAAATCCTGGCCTGCCGATTGGTCATGGGACAGAGTATCACGTGCTCCATTTTCCCCAGAATTTCTTTGGCCACTGTCTCTTTATTGCGCCTCAGAATAAAAACCTTTACCGTTTTCTGAAGGAGACTCAGGGCTGCCTGGTCACCCTGAGCTATAGGTTTTGCAAACCTTCTATTAAAGACTGCCATAGAACCTAGGAATCTGGGATTTAAGAATTCCATCTGGGACCAGAGTTCTCTCACGTTATTCTCAAGAGGTGTGCCGGTGAGACATAACCTGTTCCTGGCCTTGAGAAGCCTCACCGCTTTAGCAATTTGAGAGTTGGGATTTTTGATCGCCTGACTCTCATCCAGAATGATATAATTAAATCTTAAATTTCTGAGTGTATCTATATCGAGCCTCACCAACCCATATGTAGTGATGACAAGATCAACTCGATCCAATTCTTTAACTAGCTCTGAACGATTATTACCTGAATAGGCCAGTATTTTTAAATCAGGAACAAAATGTTTTGCCTCAGACTGCCAGTTGAACAGTACAGAGGTTGGACTCACTATTAGAGACGGCCCCTCCTTTCTATTTTTTTCTCCTGCCAACCATGCCAGGACCTGTACTGTCTTTCCAAGTCCCATATCATCAGCAAGTATGCCTCCAAAGCCCAACTTTTTTAAAAAGTCAAACCAGCCCAGCGTATCCTTCTGATAAGGCCGAAGAACGCCTCTAAAACAAGCAGGAACAGGGAAATTCTCTATTCCGGAAAAGTCCTTCATGGCATTTCTTATTTCGATAAAACGCCGGTCAACAGGTTCGACCTCATTCTCTTCCAGTAAAGCGTCCAGAATCAAGGCCTGGGCCGATGAAAACCTGAGAGTTTTACCACTATTTTTATGTCCCGACGCCGTACCCAATTCAAGCATAGGCAGGTTGCGGGAGAGCCACTTTTCAGGAAGAAGCCCTGTGCTTCCATCACCGAGTTTAACCGTCTTTTCTCCCCTTAAAAATGTCCTGATGGCCGTTGGCAGTGGAACTAAATGTTCTCCAAAGGATATTCCACCTTCCAAATCAAACCAGTCTATGCCGGATGAGATGTCTAGTTCAATTATACGGCCTCCCCTGAAAGGCCGTCTATTTTGTCCCTGAATCCGCCAACCCTGTTCTGCTAATTCTGATAGTGCTTCGGCCGCACCCTTAATATCTCTTTGAAATAGTCCGTCCTTTGCTTGAAATCCCTTGTCACATAATCCTATAAGGATTTCAGACTCACGATCTCTATCTCTTTTTATCCGTTGCCAACTTTCAGTATTCAGTACAGAGAGACCTGGATCACACCAGTCTATTTCCAGATTTTCATATTTCATAAAGACCTTGGCCTTCAGAAATCCTTTTTCAAGTTCCACAATCAATAACGGTTCTGGTAATAAATCCTGTATGGTTTCTGGTGCTACTCCATCTGGTAAGATAAATTTAGGCCTTTCCGAAAGGAATTCTGTCTGGATTACAAGATCCCGAATGTCTTTACGGGAAATCTCTATCTCCCCTGATTTCAAAGCAGCTTTTATCCATGAAAGGCTGGGACCCGGCAACTCGAAAAGATACCCGTCATATATGAAAAGCACGGGTGAGGTGTGAAAAAAAATAGGGATATCTGAAAGCAGCACTACTTTGCCGCTATTTTTCAGCCTTACTGACGGCACCAACTTAAACCCCTTTTTACCTCTTTGGGTCTTTGGTTCAGCCTTCATTTCCAGAAGCGCATTAATTGGAGCTGCCTTATAGAGGGGGTCTGCCAGTTGTCTTTTCCCCGAGTTAAAAACTCTGCAACGTTTTGTCTCGGCCAACAGAGGCAGAATAAGTTCAAGGTCTCTCGGTTCTAAGGTCAGGTCGACAAAATTTTTCTGGATTCTTTGATAATATCGGAAAAGGTCATTTCTCAGAACTCTATCCGACAAATTATCCAATATTGCAATTATGGCACGATCCACTTTGGGCAGACCCCTGTGCTCTATGGTAGCTGCCTGAAGTTTCCGTTCTCGACCCAAGGTGC
>CAZPDU010000091.1:0-10467 GCA_964585405.1 uncultured Thermodesulfobacteriaceae bacterium
CTCCTTCCCCTGAAAGCAAAGGGTCTGTCTCTCCCTTATGGGCTACTGCCACTATCCCATGGCCCTGCTTTCTGGCAGCCCTGGCGCACAATAGAGGGAACTGCCCTCCCCCTGCCACCAGTCCTAAAGGACTCTGCATTAAGGTTCCTCTTCTCCATTTGCGGCCATGGGCACGCCCCTTTTGGATGATCTGATAAACCCGGTGAACTCTTTTACCTCTGGTATGTCCCCAAGCCTGGATTCAACGATATCAAGGGCCTCTTGCACCGTATCACTTTCTTGAAAGACCATTCGATATGCCTTTTTCAAGGCTTCAATAACCTCTCTCGAAAGTCCTTGCCGTCTGAGCCCCACCAGATTCAGACCATACAGATGATCCCTCTGGCCCCAGTATTTCACATAGGGCGGTATGTCCTTGTTTACACCTGACATGCCGCCCAGAAAGGCATGGGCACCTATTCGACAGAACTGATGGACAGCCGACAGTCCACCGATGATGACCGACTTTCCTATGTTCACGTGTCCCCCAAGAGTGACTCCGTTTGCCATGATCACTCCGTCTCCAACCTGGCAGTCATGGGCTACATGACAGTAAGCCATAAGCAGACACTGCTTTCCGACCCTTGTAATACCGCCTCCACCTTGAGTTCCGCGGTGTACGGTGACGAATTCCCTGATTATAGTCTGATCGCCTATCTCAACCCTTGTAGGTTCACCGCTGTACTTCAGATCCTGAGGAGGCGCTCCGATAGATGCAAACTGGAATATCCTTATATTTTCTCCAAGCCTGGTATGGCCTTCAATTACGGCATGGGGACCTATTTCCGTCTTTGGCCCTATTTCGACTTCAGGCCCCACCACCGAATAGGGGCCTATTTTGACTCCCTCAGCGATTTTCGAATTGGGAGAAATTATGGCTGTTGGGTGTATATCTTTTTCTATAATCATCAGGTTTGTCCAATCATTATAATCTATTTAATTTATTTGAAATTTCTTCTTTTAAAAAAGAAGAAACAGAATTGCCAGGGCAAATAGGATCCTTCAACTCATGTTCATCCTGTTAAAGAAGACCTGCGGGAGGCGACTAATTTATTGAACCGCCGCTATAAGTATTGCCTCTGCTGCTACCTTGTCATTAACATATGCCTTGCCTTCCATCTTCCACAAAATCGATTTACGCTTCAAGAGTTTTAATTCCATAATCAGCTGGTCGCCAGGGACTACCTGCCTTCTGAATCGCACTTCATCCATCCCGGCGAACACCAGCAGTTTATTCCCAAAACCGCCTGTTTCTGTATTTTTGGCAAATATGATCCCTGTCTGACCCATGGCTTCCAGGATAAGTACTCCCGGCATAATCGGTTCTCCGGGGAAATGACCCTGAAAGAAAGGCTCATTTATGGTCACGTTCTTTAGTGACTTGATGCTCAGGCCCGGCTCGATGCTCAAAACACGGTCAACCAGCAGGAAAGGATATCTGTGAGGCAGCAGGGCCGATATTTCCTGTATACGCAGTTGGTTATGAATTGTTTCCATTTTTCTCCCCTGATAATTTGTCTTCAAGTCTATCTACACGCAGTTTAAGATCACGGACCTGTTTTACCATTTCAGGAAGCCGCTTGAGGAGGCTTCCCACCCTCAACCATAACTTGTGAGGCATCGCAGGGGTCCCCGTGCCTAACTCGCCTGCGGGCAGACTCCTGGTAACTCCTGATTGCCCACCAACCATGGCCCGGTCTCCCAGTTCTATATGACCTGTCAAACCGACCTGACCCCCCAGTACCACTCCCTTGCCTATACGAGTACTCCCTGCAATACCAACCTGGGCCGCGAGCAATGAATTTTCTCCGATGGCTACGTTATGTGCGACCTGTACAAGGTTGTCGATCTTGGTGCCCCGACCTATGAGGGTTTCTCCCAGGGCCGCCCTGTCTATAGTCACGTTGGCTCCTATCTCTACATCGTCCTCTACCACAACTGTGCCAATCTGAGGGATTTTTACGTGGGTTTCACCGCGCCTGGCATAGCCAAAACCATCGCTTCCGACCACCGTCCCTGCATGTACTATCACCCTTTTCCCCAGACGGCAGCCCTTATAGACTACTACATTAGGATAAAGGGTTGTTTCGTCATCAATATATACATCATTTCCAATATATACTCCGGGATGAAGGGTTACATGCAGACCAATGTGAACCCTGTCACCGATAAATACTCCTGGATATATACTGACATTACGATCTATTTCACACTCTGAGCCCAGATGTGCATCAGGGCTCAAACCCAGTGCCAGAAAAGGCTTTTCCAAAAAAGCTGTGACGGTCAGGGCATAGGCGAGATAGGGATCTTTGACCAGAATGGAAGGGCGGTCCGGAGTGCATGGCCAGTTCTTGGGCAGTATCAATGCCCCTGCTCTGCTTTTTTCTACTTCTTCTTTATAGTGCGATCCTGCGGCAAAGCTTATTTCATCAGGTCCTGCCGCCGCCAGGGCCTGTAAGCCGATGATATTGAGATCAGGAGGTCCTTTAAGTTCTCCCTGCAGCAGTTGGGCAATTTCCCCAAGGGTCTTCATGTTTTATCCACCATCAAATCAGACATTTCAAAAGCTTCCACCCATCCTGAATTCCCAGTTGCTTGAGTCATCCCCTTCATCCTTATTTATATTGAATCCCCATTCTATACGAAGGGGGCCCATGGGAGACAGCCACCTTATGCCGGGGCCAACAGACAGGCGCGTCGTTTGGTTTTCATAGTCATTGTCATCGTCCCAGCAGTTACCCATATCCACGAATAGAACGCCGTTCAGGCCCATATTTTTCAGCAGCGGAAAGATGGTCTCAAGTTGAACATAACCCATATAGTTGCCGCCGACGCGGTCGTCATCCGGGCTGTTTGGATCTGTGGGGCTTATACGGCCATATTTGTATCCCCTGACAGAGTCGATCCCGCCCAGAAAAAAGCGTTCATAGATAGGGAGCTTTCCGTTGCCACCTTCGGCAACATAGCCTGTTCCCACTCTTATGTGGCCTATTACAGATTTCCAGATAGGACGGTAATAACTGACGACGCCCTCTAGTTTTACAAAGGCGCTGTCACCGCTGAGGAGTCCACCTGCGTATTCAACCGAGACACTGTTATTCCAGCCGTGGGAGGGATTGTAGTAATCATTTCTTGTGTCGTAAAGCAGACCGGTGCTTACAGACCTGGTAGAGTGAATATCCTGAGAATCCTTTATTATCGTCGAGGCGTAGTCAGACACGTCTGTCATGTCGGTATTATCCATTCTTAGCTTAACAAACGCACGCAGATCGTCAGTCAGAGGATAGCCGAAACGCATTGCACCGCCCATGCTTTCCTTTGTATAATCATCGTATTCCACCTCCCAGTTGTATGCTTCAACACCAAAAGAGAGCTGAGTATCTCTTAAATAGGGCTCGACGAAAGTCAGTGAGAACCTGGTTGTCTCCCCGCCAAGTATACCCCTGAAACTCAGAGACTGACCCTTTCCAAGGAAATTTCTCTGTTCGATCTCCCCCATGAACATAAAGTTTTCCACTGAGCTGTATCCTGCCCCTATACTGAAAGTACCGGTTGCCATTTCCTTGACCTCTACCTTGAGGTCCATAAGTTCTTCGCTGCTCGCTTTACTGGGGACAAGATTTACATCCTCAAAGTAACCCAGCCTATTCAATCTTTGAACACTCTTTCTGAAGCCTGATGCACTGAAGGGCTCAAGCTCCCTGACTCTGAGTTCCCTTCGAATGACTTTATCCCTGGTCCTGGTATTTCCAACTATTGCTATTTTCCCAAGCCTCACCTTTGGACCCGTATTCACATCTAGTATTACATTTACCAGCTTTTTGTCCGGGTCTTTTGCAATTTTCGGGGTAATATCTGCATAGGCAAAGCCCTCATCTGCATAAATGTCTGTGAGTTTCAACAGGTCCTGACGAAGTATCTGCCGACTGAAAACAGGCTCTTGAGTGATCTGCAGTTTGCTTAAAAGATCTTCCGTGTCCTCAAAAAAGTCCTGCTCTATATCCAATGAACCTACTCCATAAAGGTTTCCCTCTTCTACAGGAATGGTTATGTATAGACCGTCGTCTCTTTTCTGGACCGCAGGGCGGCCGACTTTGGCATCCATATATCCTCGATTGTGATAATAAGATGCGATTCTTCCCAGGTCCCTCTCCATGGCATCCTGCTTCAGTATGGCCTGGTCTCCCTTAAATAAAGCCATGATATTGCTCCAGGACGGTATCCAGAGAGATTTTTTTTCAGCGGTCTCCAGCAATTCTTTTAATTCCTTGTCTGAAAAGGCGCTGTTGCCTTGGAATTCAATGGCCTGAATTTGGACCTGTTCTCCTTCCTTGATTTCAAAAAGCACATCGGCTGCCTGCTCTGATACCGGTTCAATCGAGGCATGAACAGTGGTTCCGACATAGCCCTTTTCAGTATACAGGGCCTTGATTTTTTCGATATTTTCCTGAATTGTCTTTTCTTGAATTATGGTATATGGCTTAAGATCTATGGTTTCTCGTATGTTTTTCTCCGATATTTCTTTATTGCCTGAAAATTTGATGTTTTTTATGGCGTGCTTTTCTTTCAGCATGAAAGTCACTGTGCGACCGGAGGAATCCTCGCTGGCATCCACCCGCACATCATTAAAATAACCCAGGCCATATATACTCTTAATATCAGAAGCAATGATCTCAGGATCGAAGAAATCACCTTCCCTGGTCATGATAACCTGCAGAATTGCATCCGTATCTACCCTCCTGTTACCGCTGACACGTACTTTTGACACCAGGTAAGGGGCAGCTACGGCCTTTACCATTTTGGTCCCCATTTTATCCAGAAGCGTGTTCAATTCGTGTCTTTTCCCTTCAGTAGAGAGGATTTGGGGCTCATCGTCGGCCTTTTCCAGATCAACAATCCTTAAATTCAGGCCCATCCAGTCTCCAAGGCAGCTAATGCTTCCATAGAAAACAAATCGGGCCTGGTGTTCCTTTCCAGATCTGATAACATCATCCAGGCTCTCCGGTGGTCCGTCTTTCGACAAAATCACTGTATATCCATGGGATTCCAGTCTTCTGGAAAGTCCCTCCAATGCCTCATCCACCGGACCGCGCTGGTCCTGCTGTCCATGATAAGCCAGTTTAGTCCCGACAATGGTGGCGGATGGGAGAGAAACCTCTCCCCTGGTAATGGAGATAAAAACAAATTGAAACGACATGGACAAGACTAGATATACGGCAGATAAATAAAATGACTTATATATAGTTACTATCAGTTTTCGCAGAATATTAGAGGTCTTCATTTATTTTTCCATTTAATTGCGCCGTATAGAAGATAGCTTGTAATTATCAGTGCGAATTCAAATTACCATGGCATCAGGACATGCTCCCTACACCGAAATCCTTCAGTTCAGAGGTATTGAGTTCTACAGCCCGGCCCCCTGCCAGCCCGATACATCGGTCCATACGGTTTGCCAGGGCCAAATTATGGGTAACGACCACTACAGTAGTACCGTATCGTTTATTTAAGGTAAAAATTAATTCAGCGGCCTTTTCTCCGGTCCTTTCATCAAGATTTCCGGTAGGTTCGTCCGCAAGGAGCAATCTGGGCCTTCTTGCCATGGCCCTTGCCAGGGCTACGCGCTGCTGTTCACCACCTGAGAGCTTACCAACTCGGTAATTGAATCTCTTTTCAAGGCCGGTTTCCGCCAGTATATCCTTTGCCATCTCCCTGGCCTTAGGTCTGGATTCCCCGGCCACAAGACACGGCATCATGACATTCTCAAGGGCAGAGAACTCGGGTAGAAGGTGATGAAACTGAAATACAAATCCCAGTTCTTTATTACGGAATTTCGAGAGTTTTGTGTCATTCCACGAAAACACGTCTTCTCCGAAGTGGAGGACCTTACCGCTGGTAGGCCGATCCAAAGTGCCCAGTATATGAAGAAAGGTGGTCTTACCCACCCCTGAAGCCCCGACTACTCCAACAGTTTCACCAGAATAAATCAGACATTTGAGATCCTTCAGTACCTCTACCTGAAGTCCATTGTTTGTAAAGACCTTTTTAAGGGCATCGACCTCTAAAACCAGGGTTTTATTGCCTGATCCATGAAAAGACAAAGGATCTCTTTCGCAAACAGTTTCTGATAAAGTATTTTGAGCTTCAGTCATTATATATGTAAAATCAAATAAGTTGGAAAACCGCCCCATTGATAACAAATAAGACTACCTCAATCAAGTAGAGATATACTTAAATAGCTTTTTAATTTGACACCTGAGCCCGCTGCTGTTAACCAAAAACTATTATTCAGCTCATGGGAGGATAAAGTATGTCCGGAATGCCTTTGCTTTTTGGTCTGCATAACCACCAACCCCTTGGCAACCTGCACCAGGTTATAGAGAGATTGACCAGCACATGTTATCGTCCTTTTCTGCAGGTCGTTTCCAATGCCCCATGGTTTTCATTTTCCATGCATATCAGCGGCACCCTGCTTTCCTGGTGGGAAGAAAATGATACTGCAATTATTGATCTTATTGGCAGTATGGCGAATAAGGGACAAATAGAATTACTGGGCGGTGGTTTTTATGAACCGGTCCTTGCAGCCATATCCCGGGAGGACAGAAAGGAACAGATACAGAAGCTGAGCGAATACCTTGAGCGGCGTTTCGGCCAAAGACCAAGAGGGGTATGGCTCACAGAGAGGGTATGGGAAGACCAGATAATCGAGGATCTGTTGAATGCGGACATAAAATTTATCATCGTAGATGACTGGCATTTCCTGGTAACCGGTTTCAGTAAAGAAGAGCTCCATGGTTACTATCTCACCGAGTCGGGAGGAGAAACCCTGGCGGTTTTCCCGATAGATCAGACCCTGCGTTATTTTATTCCTTTTTTGTCAATTAACGAGCTTGAGACATACCTGAGACAGGTGGCTGCAAAAGGGAAAATGGCTATCTACGTGGACGACGGAGAAAAATTCGGCGCCTGGCCCGGGACTCACAAACGGGTATTTGAAGACGGATGGCTTGATGATTTTCTGGAGTCCGTTTCCCGATGGAAAGATGAATTCATTGAACTGACTACATTTTCTCAGGTCATGTCTGAGATACCCGCATCAGGTATCTGCTATCTCTCTAACGCATCTTATGATGAAATGGAGCAGTGGGCCCTTCCTGCAGGTAATATTCTGAAGCTCCAGCAATTGATCAGGTCTTTGGGCCCGGAAGCAAAAGGGATCTACAGGCCGTTTTTGCGGGGAGGTCACTGGAAGAATTTCTTTGTTAAGTACCCTGAGTCAAACTATATGCACAAACGCACTTCCGCTGTGAGCCGGATGAGTCTCAATACCCGCTTGTTCGACAGACAGGTCAGGGATTATATCCTGTCAGCCCAGTGTAATGATGCATATTGGCACGGCATTTTTGGAGGTCTTTATCTTCCGCATTTAAGAAATGCCGTATGGCAGTCAATACTCAAGGCAGAGGCCGGACTCCGCAAAGGGCAGGACCTGTCGATCGACGAATCAGATATTAATAGAGACGGTCTTCCAGAGATTGTTGTTACATCCGGAGACGCATGTTCAGTCTTTGAACCGCACTGTGGTGGACAATTGGTCGAGTTTTCTCTGTTTGACCATCCAAACAACTATTGTAATACCCTGACCAGAAGGTTTGAATCATATCATCAGCCCCTGAGAAAGTTTATGGAGAGTGGGACATGCGATAATAACGCAGAATCAAGTGAAGGCGTCTCCAGCATCCACACGCTCACCAGGATACCTGACCTTTCCCTGCTGGACGAGCTTATATATGACTGGTACAGCAGAAATTCATTTATAGATCATTTTTTCGACCCTGCGGCCAACCTGGACGATTTCAGGAGGTGCGATTTCAGAGAGTGGGGAGATTTCGCCAACCAGCCATTTGAATACAATATTGATCAGGGAACCATTATTTTTGTGAGAGACGGAGGTCTCTATGTGCCCGGGTCCCCGAAAAGGCCTGTCTGCCTTACCAAGAGATTTATCTTTAAGAATAAGGGCATGTCAGTTAATGTCCAGTATATCATTAAAAACAAATCGAATGACCTTATAAACTGCCGATTCGGCGTGGAATGGAATGTCTTTCCGGCATTTCTGGCTTTGGGAAACGGGAAAGTCCTGGTGAAAGGACAAGAACAGAATTTCAGTTCACCGTGGGAGCAGACAGGGGATAAAATAGCCTTTGCGGACCGGGCCATAGAGGCTGAGCTCCATATCGATTTTGGCCGGGACATCACTATCTGGGGATTTCCGGTAAACACAGTGGCCCAGTCGGAGAGCGGCTATGAAAAGACTATTCAGGCAATTTCCATTATGGCCCATCAGGAACTGGTGCTTGAACCTGAAGAAGAGCTGCAGCAGGGAATCAAATGGCAGGTGGAGACAGCGGCCCTGAAGAGCGCCTTTATGCTATGATGTTGAGCCTGACTTAACTCCTCAGAAAATCTATCTGATCAGGCACAAAGACTTGCTTCACGAGGCAACGGCGCCTGGTGGGAATTTTACCGTACAGCTTCTCAAGCATTTGCAGTACGGAGGTATGGGAAAGCAGGAGCTTGGTTATTTGATCAGCACCCTGACCCTCTATCGGGCTTTACCCTGGTCTGCCACGGCCTTGGTTGCCTTTGCCACGGCATCTGCATCCCCAAGATAGTAATGTCTGATAGGCCGCAGATTCTTGTCCAGCTCGTATATCAACGGTATGCCGGTTGGAATATTCAGCTGAATAATGTCTTCTTTTGAAATATTATCCAGATACTTAACCAGCGCCCTGAGGCTGTTACCGTGCGCCGCGATGATTACTTTTTTTCCTGCTTTGACGGCAGGTGCAATAGATTCGTGCCAGTAGGGCAGGAAGCGCTCCACCGTGTCTCTCAGACATTCTGTCAGCGGCAGATCACGCTCATTCAATTCCCGATAGCGTGGATCATGGCCCGGGTATCGTTCGTCTGTCTTTTCCATGGCCGGGGGCAAGACATCGTAACTTCTGCGCCAAAGCAGCACCTGCTTCTCTCCAAAGCGCCTTACTGTCTCCGCCTTGTTCAGACCCTGCAGGGCCCCGTAATGCCGTTCATTCAGACGCCATGAACGCTGGACAGGGATCCACATCTGGTCAATTTCATCCAGCACAATCCAGAGTGTGCGTATAGCCCTCTTCAGCACTGAGGTATAGGCGATGTCAAAACAGAGGCCTTCGGACTTGAGGGCCTTGCCGGCTTCTTCAGCCTCGAACCTGCCATGGGCGGAAAGATCGACATCCGTCCACCCGGAAAAACGGTTTTCCTTATTCCACAGGCTTTCCCCGTGCCTCAACAGTGTCAATTTTATCATTTGCGCACCATGTGTCCTTACTGCGTTTTCCTCATCCATACTCTTTATTCGCTATGGCAATAATTTTTTCGTAGGCCTATTTAGATTGTAGGAGAAATAAAGACTTTGTCAATATCAATAAATTCAGAGTGTTATCCACAAAACAAGGTCCTTAGACCAGAGCAACCCGGTATTTCAAAAGAGCAGTTTAGGATATCTGTTTTTCAAAAGCTTGACTAATTTAGCTAAAAAGCCTATTATAGGCATATTTTAAAAAGGAGATTAACATGCAAATAACTGCCACAGAACTTAAAAACCGACTCGGTAGATACTTGGATGCAGCGGAAACATCTCCCGTAATAGTTGAAAAATCAGGTAGAATAAAATCAGTATTAATATCAAATGCAATGTTTGAAAAATTCCTTGCCTATGAAGATGCTTATTGGGCTTCCAAAGCTAAAATAGCCGAAGAAGAAGGTTATTTAGGAGAAAAGGCCTCTGAAGCACTTTTAGCCAGGACCTGATCATATTGTATAAAATTGATATTACTAAAGCTGCCGGTAAATTTATTAAAAAATTGCCGCCAAAACAATACCGGCAAGTAGTAAGTACTATACTCGCTCTTCGAGAAAATCCAAAACCTAATGACTCGAAACAATTATCAGGATATAGTGAATATTATCGTGTGGATATCGGGGAATATCGTATAGTTTATCGTTTTGACAATGATACGGTTTATATTGCTGTAATCGGAAACAGAAATGATGATGAAGTATATAGGCGATTTAAACAGCAAAATCAGTAACTTATTTCAATTCCTCGACATATAATGTCTGAACTGACCAGCGTTTCACGTCCGGCAGCGCCTGGTCGGGCCAGGTTTCACATTCATGTTTTACTCTTTCTTGCTCTCTTTTTAGGTGCCGGATTAACTTTTGACGCATCAACTGTGTGAATATTTGCTTTTTCTTCTTCTGTTTTTGATAATCCGATACGAGAAACGCCTATCATTGCCCCAGGGCATTGTAGCTCCGGTGTTGGGCCTACAGCTCCAACAGCTAACTGAAACTCCAAAGACAAGTTGTAAAGGCCCTCGTGAA
>CAZPDU010000092.1:0-3783 GCA_964585405.1 uncultured Thermodesulfobacteriaceae bacterium
CCTGGTGGGATCAGGTAATACTATGTAGCCTCTCTTTTTGAGTTCTAAAGCCTTTTCCAGAGAATGCACGTTGACTTCGCCACCGATGTCCTTAGCGCCCTGGCCCCATTTCAGTTCAAAAATCTTAATCCCCAGTTTCTCTATAACGTATTCAGGTACACCCAGTCTGGTATCTTCAACATTTGCCTGAACAATTACACCCCCAATGCCATCATACCACTGATTAAAGGCGTTTATACGACGTTCCATCTCAGGCGACCTTGAAATTTTTCCGTGTCTGAATTCAGCGTCATTATCCATGCCGCAGATGTTCTCGCCTGCGACAACCAGCACCCCTGATATGGCAGCCCCTATAGCTACGTCTTCCCAGTTAATGCGGGCAATATCCGTTGAACCCACAGCACCGGTAAAAACAGGGAAATTCATCTTGATGCTGCCATCGGCACCGACAGCAGTAGTTGTATCTACAGCCGGGAATGTGGCTTTATCAGAATCAGCTTCAATACCAACCGCACCTACAGCTGTACCCTGAATGTTGAAATGGGAAAAATCAACAGGGTAATCTTTTTCAGAACCAGCTGTAATTCTGCCAAAAGGCGTTGGATAAATGACCTGTTTTCCTTTAATGGCAGACCTTCCCACCTCGCAAGGTCCTTGACAACCATCAAGGCAGGTTACACACAGTCCTGATCCGGGCGATGGCGTTACTCTGGTTGATGTGAGCGTGGCCGCGCTACGATTCGGCTTACTGAATGACATAAAAAATCCTCCTATCTATAAATTGGTATAGAGTTTAAGCGTAATTGTGATTACCACCGAAAAAAAGGCGCCCGGCACCTGTAAAGGAGGCCGGACGCCTTTGTCAGCCATAACATAAAAGCTTCCTACGCCTTTGTAGGACGCCCGATACAACTATGAAAAAAACAGGGATACATTTATGATATGTCAAGCCCTCTTGTCAAGCTCTTTCTTTACAACAGGGCCTTAACCATGTATGCCACTGGAGAAATACCTTTTTGAATTTGTTCTTCTGGCTCCGGGACCTATTCTGCCAACCAGTTTTCCGGCCCGAGGTCCGGTGAATATGCCTCGTATTGCCGCCGACAAGAAAAACAGGGCCATGTAATGGCAGCGATCTCAATAATGCACTGCGAGCCAGATCGTTTCGCACATAGAATCAGTCCACTCGACACGATGCTTCACATGGGCTCTAATATTAAAATAATCGCCTGGCTTCAAGACCATAATATCCTCTTTATTCTCAATCTTAAGACCGGCACTCCCTTTTACCACCAGAACAAACTCATTTTTGTCCTGATCATGCCAGAACCCCCGGGGTGAAGCATGTCCCTTAGATACTATTCGCTCTATCATAATATTATCCGTTGAACATATTGTATCGAAGAGCTCTTCCGGCAATTCGACCGGTATATCTTCCAGTAATGATCCCATAAATATTTAACCGATCAGTATGCAGGGCTCTGGTTTTATAACTGCCCGCTCAGCTGTCATCTACACGATCCAGGATAAGACCCTCTGGCAAACTCTCGCCGAAGGCAATGTTTTTCTCCTTTCCTTCAAGAGGAACGACTTTACGCAGTGGTTCTAACTTTTTCTCTCCGGCCCCAAACAGCTGGAGCCAGGTGGTTATCTCCTGACGGACAGGGGTCTGAAGATCCCTGGTTCTGTCTCCAGTAAGCCTTGCCATGGATATCGCGGTATTAATCAGCTTTCGATGCTGCTTCAATTCTAATTTTTTCAGGGCCTTCAGCCAGGACAATACCTCGCCGGGAGGCACTACCCTGTTAACCGGCCCGTAAAGCGGTTGTCTTGAGCCTATACGAGAAAGTGCCCACAAAGCGCCATGCCAAGACCGGTCTTTAACGAGATTTGATATGATCTCCCTCCCAAGCTCTATCTTATCCGATATTTCCAGCCTTTCGAGATTGGCGGCAAAAAGCCACATCTCACACCTCTCCTGCGGAGATACTTTAATCGGCTTCACTTTGGCCCGCTTACGCCTTTTAGACTGAGCAGGCAATAAAGCACTTGACATGGCAGAAAATATCTGTGTCTGCTGCCCGGAGCCCAGACCCGCCGCAACACGCCGCCAGAAGATCCACCACTGAAGCCTCGGCTCCACCTCTTTGGAAAAAACCAGGCCATCAAAGCAGAAAGGCCATATCTTCTTGATTCGCCACGGGTCCATGAATTCGCCGGTCCCGGGACGGAGACAGAAACCCGTCAAGTTATACCATCTGGCCTCATGTTGCGGGGATATTGCACGTCCACACTTGATGTCCAGTAATGCATCACCCAGGGCACGCAACAGGGGAAGCGACCACAGGTCTTTCTCCATGCCCATGCAATCAGTCAAACGCCCCGGGAGTTCTGACGGCGCAGTGCCGCTATCATTTCCATTATCCGGTACAAAGCACTTTCTGATCTCTTCCCTGGCCTTCTTTAAGGCCTCAAGATCTTCTTCGGACAGCCCCTCAGGCTCTCCCTCCTTATTTTTATCATATGGGGCCACCCGCACTCCCTCCACCTGAGAGATCGAATCCGCAACATCTGTTTTCGAATCCCTGAGCTGAAATTGCAGACGCCACCTGTGCGGGCTTTCCTGGGATTCGCAATAGAGTTCCAGTGTCCCTATAGCAGTGACCTTCGCCCCCAATCTTATGGGAATCTTTACATCACGTCCTTTTTTGCCATAACTTAAAACTGTCTGAAGCGGTGGAAGCTCGATAAGGTCTTTAGAATCCAGCGACACCAGGTCTCCCGCCTTATCTCCCTTACGGGTGGTTGAACTGTAGAGCGAGAATTTTACCGGTCTGTTTGTCCTTACCCGAAAGGTCTTTAGAACCTCTATCTCTTTTCCTTCCTCTGTTCCCCTCTCCACCAGGCAGACTCCCACAGGGCCACGGTCTGCCCCGTTCTGAGATGCACCGACAAAATAGGATCTGGCTATACCTCCCCCTACTCGAAGGCCAAGTCCCTTTGTAACCAGCCCGTAATATGTCGCTCCCCAGGATATCGCCAGATCCAGAGACCTGCTGTCTAAAACCCTGACCGGACATTCGGACCAGGATGTCAATATCCCCTTTAACCGATTTCGTATTAAGCCTGGCTTGAGTGCACCCCCGTTAAAGAGAACCGCCGTGGGCATCTGTCCTCCGCCCTGCCTTAAGAGAAAACGTGCCAGATGCCTGGTAACAGATGGATCACTTACATAGGGAAGGCCCATCTCTCTGAGACCCGTCTCATCCCTTTTCAGAGAATCATCAGCTTTCAGACCCATCTCCGGGAAAAAGCCTTCAACGAGGACTTCATTCACCTGATTCCGGCTGAGCTCTGTCATCAAAGTGGAGCCAATCAGTGAACTGCCACGGCCTGTCAGCCTGATTGCCGCTTTTTCCGGCCCCCCGTCTTCTAAAAGGATTTCCTTTGCCTGCCTGCATTGATGATACAGTGCATTCCAGCGGACAGTGTCCAGCTCCCGGCCGAGCGCCTTTTCTGCCAGAGCCGCCAGAGAAAGATCCATATTGTCCCCGCCTAAAAGAAGATGATCACCGACTGCCACCCTTTCGAACTTTGGGTTATCAGGGTCTCCCTCACAGGAAATCAGGGTAAAGTCAGTCGTACCACCGCCAACATCACATACCAGCAGGAGATCTCCCGG
Source organism: uncultured Thermodesulfobacteriaceae bacterium (assembly GCA_964585405.1). Taxonomy (GTDB): domain Bacteria; phylum Desulfobacterota; class Dissulfuribacteria; order Dissulfuribacterales; family UBA3076; genus UBA3076. Next base: position 3,683 of record CAZPDU010000092.1, read on the forward strand.
ATGCAGGGAAATATGCCATTGTCTTTCATGGAAAGAAAGCCATGCATAAAAGGCAGCCAGAGGCTCTTCTAATAAAGTCACGGCAGGTAGACCCGCCTCCT
>CAZPDU010000093.1:0-15523 GCA_964585405.1 uncultured Thermodesulfobacteriaceae bacterium
GATAAAGCGGCACACGACCAACTGTTATTTTCCATACCGCCACATATATTGACGGCTCTGTCAAAGGCACCCTGACTACAAGTTGCTCTCCCAGTTCGTTAAGCACTCTTGAGATGGACGCGGCATCCCGGTCGATAATTTGATCCAGATTTTCCTGCCAGCCGTCTTCGCGAATACGCTGTCTTACATAGCCTTCCGGATACATAAAACCGACTGCCACCAGAGGCAGTCTGAGGTCGCTGCACTCCTTGATATGGTCACCGGCCAGAAAGCCCAGTCCGCCGGCATAAAAAGGTAAAGAATGGTGCAAGCCATACTCAGCGGAAAAATAGGCGATAGCGTGTATGTTGGAGTCCGTGTTATTACCCACAAGACAACATGCTGCCTCCATACATTTTCGAAATTGAGCCAGCACTGAATCATATTCTCTTAAATAATCAGGATTCTTTGCAGCCGTACTCAAAATTGCTGTAGGAAGCTCCCTCAGCATCTTATCAGGATTGTGAACGCTCTCTTTCCACGCTCGACGGTCCAGCTTCTTGAAGAGCATCCTCGCTGCCGGATGCCAGCTCCACCACAGATTTTCAGCTATCTCTTCCAGCCCTGTTAAGCGTTCGGGAAGGTTGGGGAATATTCTATCTTTCGTGTCCATTTTGATTTCTTTACCCAATTCATTATGCCGGGAACAAGGCACTGCCAAACAATACCTGAGCACAGTTATATTCTCTGGCGGTTAATTATTTGATCTCGATCACTTTAACCAGGTTCGTCGTTCCAGAAATACCCACAGGCACACCCGCGGTGACGATTACACGGTCTCCCTGTCGGGCAAGCTCCTGTTCCAGGACCCAGGTCTCAGCCAGGCCGAACAACTGCTCTGTGTCAGAAAAGGGTGCCACCAGGGCAGGGACCACACCCCAAGATAAGGACAGCTGCCTGTGGGTCTGGATGTTAGGGGTCAATCCCACCACAGGGCACGGAGGTCGAAAACGGGCAACCAGACGCGCCGTGCTCCCCGTAGAGGTGCCGGCTACAATAGCGGCAGCATGGAGATCCTCTGCCATCCTGCACACAGCCCGACTGATCGATGACGGTGTCACAGGCAATAGCTCTGGCATGGATTCATTTATAAAATCAGTTACTTTTAAATAAGATTCGGTGGCTCGAGCAATTCTGTCCATGATTTCTACAGACTCTATGGGATAGTTCCCCATCGCCGTCTCCTCGGAAAGCATCAAGGCGTCTGTCCCATCAAAAATAGCGTTTGCCACATCCGTTGCCTCTGCACGGGTTGGACGTGGACTGCTCACCATGGATCTAAGCATCTGAGTCGCAGTGATAACCGGTTTACCGGACTGTCGCGCCCTCCTGATGATCCTTTTCTGGATAACTGGCACCTCCTCCAGGGCTGTTTCAACGCCCAAATCACCTCGGGCTACCATGACACCATCAACGCGGGCCAGGATTTCCTCCAATCTATTGATTGCCTGGCCTTTTTCTATCTTAGCAATAAACAAAGGATGGTCTGTCTTCTGCTCCAGGATCTCCCATACTGGTTCCAAGTCCTTCTCATGGCGTACAAAAGATAGGGCCACGAAATCCACACCTTGTTCTAATCCAAAAACCAGATCATCCCTGTCCTTCTCTGTAAACGCAGGCGTTCTAATGTTACTTGTTGGCAGATTAATACCCTTATGAGACTGCACTATGCCGCCCAGCACAACCTCACAGATAACCGTATTCACCTTTTTCTCACGCACCTTCAGTTCAACCAGTCCATCCGCGAGCAGGATGCGGTCTCCAACGGCCATATCTTCAACAATATAAGGATAATTAACGGGAATTACGGAGGGATCCGTTGCATCCGCCGGGCTGAGAACGACTCTCTCGCCGGTTCGCAGTTCCCGTTCTTCATTAGGGAGTTTTCCAATGCGAATCTTTGGTCCCCCGAGATCCTGAAGGATACCAATCTCCCTGCCTAAGTCATTGGAGACCTGCCTGATAAGACGCAGGCTTTCGCCGTGGCTGTCGTGGTCTCCATGGGAAAAATTCAGTCGAGCCACGTCCATTCCTGCAATAATAAGCCGCCTGATTTGATCTACGGTTGAAGTAGCCGGGCCAATGGTACATACAATCTTGGTCCTCCTGATTTTTGACTGAACTTTAATATTCATCTGATTTTATTGTATAAGCGAAAACTCTTGGGATCATTTCAGCATTTGAGACCGCCAAATTACTCTGAAGTATAAATGAATATTAACTGCACTTTTCACCTGTACATCTTATCCCCTTATAATAACATAAGTAATATAAACGGTGTAAAATACGACGAATATGGAGCCTTCCCACCTGTCTAATAAATGCTTTTTACCCGTAAGCAAGAAAGCAAGCAGCAACAGGCTGGCGAAGATGACTACTCCAACATCAATGTTGCTTTTCATATTGAAAGGCAATGGTTTTACTACTGAACTGATTCCGAGAACAAAAAAGATATTGAAAATGTTTGAACCGACCACGTTGCCAATTGCAATTTCCACGTTCCTCTTTTTTGCCGCCACGGCAGAGGTGGCTAGTTCCGGAAGAGATGTGCCAATAGCTACAATGGTCAACCCTGCCAGAGACTGACTCATCCCAAAGCTTAATGCCATGTACACGGCACCATCGACGATCCATTGACCGCCTATGGTCAAACCGCACAACCCTGACACGACGAGTAATAATGCCTTTACAAATCCGTATTCCCTTGCTGGAACATACTCCTCCATCCCTCTGATTTTCTTTGCAATGGTAACAGAGTAATACATGAAAACAGCAAAGAACGAGAGAAACACCAGGCCGTCGATCCTGGTTAATACGGAAAACTCTCTTTTATCTATCAACTGATCATTTGCCAGTATACCCAAGACAATAGCGGCCAAAAGGCTCAGGGGAATCTCTTTCCAGACAGTACCTTTCCCCACTGCCAAGGGATAGATGATGGAGGATATTCCGAGGATGAGAAAGGTATTGGCAATATTGCTTCCAAGCACATTTCCAATGGCAATCTCGGTATTGTCTTTCAAGCTCGCAATAATATTGACGAACAATTCCGGACTTGATGTGCCGAATGCAACAACTGTAAGTCCAATGACGAGGTCTGAAACATTAAACCGTCTGGCGATTGTTGAAGCTCCATCAACTAACCAGTCTGCTCCTTTAATGAGGAGTGCAAAGCCTGTGAGCAGTAAAACGTATTGCAACGTGACATCCCCTGACTAATCGCGATTCCGTCTTCGAAGACCTGTCCACGTTCAGCCTTCCGGCGGTCAGACATTACCGAAAGATGCGTTTTCAGACGGTAGCCGTTCGTAAAAATCACATATGATTTTCCATGCCTCCTCGGCGGTCTCGGCATACTGGAATATCTCAATGTCCTCAGGGCATATCACGCCCTCTTCAACCAAAAAATCGAAATTGATCACCCTCTCCCAAAATTCCCGGCCAAAAAGGACAACAGGTAATGGCTTAATTTTTTTTGTCTGAATAAGCGTCAAGGTCTCAAATAGCTCATCCAGGGTGCCGAAACCGCCAGGAAAGGCCACCAGCGCCCTTGCCCTCATGAGAAAATGCATCTTCCTGATGGCAAAATAGTGGAACTGGAAAGACAGTTCCTCGCTGACATAGTCGTTGGGCTTCTGCTCGAATGGGAGTACAATATTCAGCCCGATGCTCTTTGCGCCAACATCGTGACTCCCCCGGTTTGCCGCCTCCATGATTCCCGGGCCTGCGCCGGTGATGATCACCAGGTGGCAGTGTTCGTTTCGATCGCAGGCCCTGGAGATCATCATTCCCAGCCTGCGCGCCTCATCGTAGTACTTTGTCTTTGCAACAATTCGTTTGGCTATACTTAACTTTCGGGAGAGATCTGGATTAAAGGGATCGCGAGAGGCCTCTTCCCGCGCTGTTTCCAGCCGCTTTTCCGCTGTGATATGCTCTGGAATACGGGCGCTGCCAAAGATCACAACTGTCTCTTCAATTCCATATTCCCGCTGAACAATCTCAGGCTTCAAAAGCTCCAGCTGAAGTCTGACCGGACGGAGATCATCCAGGAGCAGAAACTCCGTATCTTCGTATGCGAGTCTGTATGTATTCGAAAGGGTCTGCGGTGTAACGGGACTGAGCCTTGCAGATTTGAGGTCCTCTTGGGCTGTAGGAAAGGGCTTGTGTTGAGGTCTAAGCGACAAGATACCTCTCTTTCTAATTTGAAGATATTTGTTCAGCTGCCGGTGAATCTGAAAAATCTATTTCGGATTCACCGGTATAACTTTATGAGATTGTCGAACAAAAAATATTTGAAGACCTACACTTAACTTATCAGGGAGTTCACAAAATCCCAATTGACCAAGTGTTCCAAAAAGGAACCCAGGTAGTCAGCTCTTCTATTCTGATAATCAAGATAGTATGCATGTTCCCAGACGTCTGCCGTCAAAAGCGGCTTTAATCCATGGGCAACTGGTGTGTCTGCATTGGAGGTCTTTATTAACTCCAGATGATTATCCCGCAAAATCAGCCAGGCCCAGCCACTCCCGAATTGGGTCATGCCGGCATCCTTGAATTGCTCAACAAATTTTTCATAGCTGCCGAAATCAGCAGTAATTCTCTTGCCTATTATACCTGAAGGAGGTCCACCACCACCGGGCTTCATGCAGGACCAGTAAAAGGAATGATTCCAGACCTGGGCGGCATTATTGAATATCGAAGTCTTTGAAGTGTCTTTATAGGTCTTTTTGATGATAGTCTCAAGATCTTGATCCGCTAAATCCGTGCCTTCAATGAGTTTGTTGGTATTTGTAACATAAGCATTATGATGCTTTCCATAGTGATACTCGATTGTCTGTTGGCTTATGTATGGGGCCAGTGCACTCTTTTCGTATGATAGAACGGGCAAACTGATAGCCATAATCCCTCCTTGTCAGAATTTGTTCAGCAAAAATAAACCAGGTTGAAAATTATCTATGATATAACTAATTTAAATTATGCGGAAGATATTGTATTTTGTCAACCTGACAATATGCTCAGGGGCCATTTCCCCACAATAAATGATAGATTTTCAGTGAAATAAACCCTGTTGTCAAGGCATAAATTGACAGACATAAGGCAAAATCACTGACGATACTGCCAAATTATGATTTCCTATAACAGGATACTAATACCAATTTCTTACAAAATTTTTATGAACAACCGCGATCCCTTGGTGTTACATCTTCAGAGATGATGAAGTTTCCTATATCTGCCCTGCTATTTGCCTTCCTTTTCCAATGTCATCGGTTGACCGCAGCAGACCAGCTCACCGCCCCCCACCTTCGTGACCTCGACCACATTTCCACAGACTTCACATCTGTAAACTTCACCGACATTTTTGACATTTGCCATTGTTAAATCTCCTGATGAGTTTTTTCTTTATTGACTTTTACTGCCTAAAAGTAGCCTGTTGTTTGACAGCCTGTACATCTTGTCCAGCTTTCAGCAGCTTCTTCAAAAGTCGATTTTCCGATAACCCTGTAATCTTGAGTCCGGAGAAACCTATAAGGCTTTTTGTTTCTTCGCAAGATTCGCACCCTATGACTGATCAAAGGTCCCTTATTCATACGTCGAAAAAATCATCGAATGTTGAAAATCTTCAGTCCTAGCATAGAGAAAAGCATCATGCTACAATGAAATGTCAGACTCAAAGGAGGCAGAAAAGAAAGGAATGAGAGTATGGCCGGGGAAGCCCTATCCTCTGGGCACGACATGGGATGGAATGGGGGTGAATTTCGCCCTGTTCTCAGAGCATGCAGAGAGTGTAGAGCTCTGCCTGCTGGATTCAGCCCACGCAGACAGGGAGAGTCATCGCATCGTGCTTCCCGAATACACCGATCATGTCTGGCACGGATATCTCCCGGACGCAAGACCAGGACAGATTTATGGCTACAGGGTCTACGGGCCGTACCTGCCGAAAGCCGGACAACGGTTCAACCCGAACAAAATACTTCTAGACCCTTATGCCAAGGCGGTGATTCGTCCGATTCACTGGTGTCCGGCTATGTATGGATATCGTATTGGGGACCCGGACGAAGATCTGTCTTTTGACCCTGATGACAACATCAAGTACGCTCCTCTTGCCGCAGTGATCGACCCTGCCTTTGTCTGGGGAGACGATCGACCTCCTCTGGTTCCCTGGCACAAAACCGTCATTTACGAAGCCCACATGAAGGGTATGACCGCTCGCCATCCCGATGTCCCCCCAGAGCTTCGGGGCACGTATGCCGGATTCGCCAGCGAGCCTGTCATCCATCACCTTAAAAGCCTTGGGATAACTGCAGTGGAGCTGATGCCCATACATCATGCGGTCAACGATGAACGACTGGTAAATATAGGCCTGGTAAACTACTGGGGTTACAATACCATAGGGTACTTTGCCCCGGATCTCCGCTTCACATCTCAGAACAGCCGGCAGTCCCCTGTGACCGAGTTTAAAATGATGGTCCGGACCCTGCATGCGGCCGGAATCGAAGTCATCCTGGATGTAGTATATAACCATACAGCTGAAGGAAACAGATTGGGTCCAACTCTTTCCTTTAGGGGTATTGACAACGCTTCATATTACCGCCTTGCCGCATACGACCAGAGCAGGTACATGGACTTCACCGGCTGTGGAAATACCCTGAACATGATGCACCCCAGGGTACTTCAGCTCATCATGGACAGCCTCAGGTACTGGATACTCGAAATGCACGTGGACGGTTTCCGTTTTGACCTTGCCAGCGCCCTTGCCAGAGAGCTGTTTGAGGTGGAAAAGCTGGGGGCGTTCTTTGACATCATCCATCAGGACCCGGTGATCTCTCAGGTAAAACTCATCGCCGAGCCGTGGGACCTTGGCCAAGGGGGCTATCAGGTAGGAAATTTCCCGGTACTCTGGACCGAATGGAACGCAAAGTACAGGGATTTAGTCCGGCGGTTATGGAATACCGGTTCCTTTGAAGTCAGTGAACTCGCGACCCGTATATCCGGGAGCAGTGATCTCTATGAGACCAATGGGCGGAAGCCGTACGCAAGCATAAATTTCGTCACCTGCCATGACGGTTTCACCCTTGAGGATCTGGTAAGCTATAATGAAAAACACAACCAGGCCAACGGCGAGGAAAATCGAGACGGGGAAAATAACAACATAAGCTTCAACTACGGCGCAGAGGGGCACAGTGACGATCCGTCCATAAGAAGGCTGCGACTCAGGCAGAAACGGAATTTCATGGCCACCCTGCTGTTTTCCCTCGGCGTCCCCATGATCTCCGGAGGGGATGAGCTGTTCCGGACTCAAGAGGGTAACAACAACGGTTACTGCCAGGACAATGAACTGAGTTGGTACCCCTGGGATCTGGGGAAGGAAGAAAAACAGTTTCTCGAGTTTGTGAAACGGGTGGTCGCCATAAGGAAGAGCCAGCCGGTCTTTCTGCGCCGCAACTTCTTTCAGGGTCGTTCGATTCGGGGCACGGGAATGAAGGATATAGCATGGCTCGGCCCGGATGGAAACGAAATGGCAGACAAGGACTGGGAAAATCCCTCTGCCTGTTCCTTGGGCGTCCTTCTGGGCGGAGAGGCACTGGACGAGATTGACGAGATGGGACAGTCTATTCGCGGTGAGACTCTGCTTCTTCTATTCAATTCAAGTATCGAGACAGTCCCATTCGTTCTGCCTTCTCATAACGAGGGTGGATACTGGAAGCTCATGCTGGATACTACCACCGAGGAACCCGTGCCCGAGCGGCGGGGATTTCGGGGATCGGGAACCGCTTATCCTCTCAGGGACCGGAGTGTTGCCCTGTTTCGCCTTCACCGTCCAGATCCAGATATAGGAGAGCAGTAATCCTGAACCACGATAAAGAGGGTATAACGTGAAAGTCGTATACATGACCCGCGAATATCCACCCAATGTTTACGGAGGCGCAGGGGTACACGTGGAGTATCTGGCCAGGGAGGTCTCCCGCCACGCCACAGTGGAGGTTAAATGCTTTGACGGCCGCCGGGCGACGTCCGGAAATCCTTCAGTAACGGGATATGCCTTCAGAGAAGATGTATTTGAAGGGAATCCCCGGCGTGTCCGGCAGGCACTGATGGCCCTTCAGACCTGTATGTATTTCAACGCGGCACCCGTTGAGGCTGATATAGTCCACTGTCATACGTGGTATTCCATGTGGGGAGGTATCCTGGCGAAGATTGCCTATGGTATTCCGCTCGTGGCTACTGTTCATTCCCTCGAACCCATGCGGCCATGGAAAAGGGAGCAGCTGGGCAGGGGTTACGATCTATCAAGCTGGGTGGAGCGAACGGCCCTGGAGATGGCCGATGCGGTTATAGCCGTCTCCTTAAGTGACCGGGAGCAGATTCTGGCGCGCTTTGCCATAAAGCCTGAAAAAATCTCCGTTATCCCCAACGGTGTAGATACCCAAATGTTCAGGCAGGTCGCGACCACCGGGTCTCTCGAACTTTATGGTATCGATCCGGAGAGGCCCTATGTTCTCTTCCTCGGGAGAGTGAGCAGACAGAAGGGTATTGACCATTTCCTGCGGGCGGCGTTTCATTTCGACCGGGAAATCCAGATTGTTCTCTGTGCCGCGGCCCCTGATACCGCAGAGTTTGCGCTGGAGATCCAGGATCTTGTGTCCGCTCTCGAAAAGGAAGGGCGCCCGATCGTCTGGATCAGGAATATGGTCGAGCGGAAGGCCGCTATCGAGCTTTACAGTCATGCGGCAGTATTCTGCTGTCCTTCCATCTATGAGCCTTTCGGGATCATAAACCTCGAGGCCATGGCCTGTGAGACGCCAGTGGTGGCAAGCGCCGTCGGGGGAATCAACGACGTTGTGGTTCATGGTGAAACGGGCTACCTTGTCGGCTTCGAAGCCATGTCCTCAAATGATGCCTCACCAAAGAAGCCCGGGAAGTTCGCCAGCGACCTTGCTCAGAGGATCAACTGTCTGGTGGCGGATGCGGGCCTGCGGTCAGAGATGGGACAAAGGGGTCGGAAGCGGGTCGTGGAGAAATTCAGCTGGGAAGCTGTGGCCGCAGAGGCCCTGAGAATTTATCGAAAACTGGAGGTGTCAGCTAACAGGAAAAAAATTAAGGGTAAGGAACAGGGAGACCATGACACGAAACATACCTGAAGAGCTGTCTTGCAGGGTCTGGATTGAAAATATCAGGCCACAGGTGAATAGAGGGCGATTTCCCGTCAAACGGACCGTGGGTGAAAAGGTGACCGTCATGGCCGACATCTTTGCTGACGGTCATGACGCTATCTGTGCAGCCCTTCTGTACCGGTGCCACTCAGAAGAGACCTGGCGGGAAACACCCATGGTTTTCCGGGGAAATGACGTCTGGACGGCCGAGTTCACAATCGAGACACTCGAGTCCTATTATTATACCGTGGAGGCATGGCTCGACCGCTTTGTCACCTGGCGTAACTGTCTCTCAAAGAAGTTTGAAGTGAAACAGGATGTCGAGAGCGATCTGCTGGAAGGTGCTGAGATCATCTTCGGCGCGGCAGCGCGTGCAGAGGAGCCGGACCGGGAATGGCTCATGCAGATCGCCGTGCTTCTGCAAAAGGACACTCCTCAGGAAGGGCGGGTCGCACGCGTACTCGGTGATGAGGTCTTTGCCCTTGTTTCCCGTTTTCCCGATCGCACCAAGGCGACCAGGTATAACCCGGTACTAAAAGTGATGGTCGAGCGCGAGCTTGCGAGATGCGGGGCGTGGTACGAGATGTTTCCCCGCTCCTGCAGCCCCGATCCTTCCCGAGGCGCCACCTTAGTTGAGGCGGAAAAACGGCTTGCCGACATCGCCAGGATGGGCTTCGACATCCTGTATCTTCCCCCAATCCACCCCATCGGCATTACCAACAGAAAGGGGAAGAATAACAGCCTTCACGCCTCCCCGGACGACCCTGGAAGCCCATGGGCCATCGGATCCGCTGAGGGGGGTCATACCTCCGTGCATCCTGATCTGGGGACACTTGAAGACTTTAAACATTTCGTGGAGTCCGCCCGAGTCCATGGCCTCGAGATTGCACTGGATATCGCATTTCAGTGCTCTCCGGATCATCCATACGTCAAAGAACATCCCGAATGGTTTCAACACCGAACGGATGGAAGCATCAAGTACGCTGAAAATCCTCCGAAAAGATATGAGGACATCTATCCCTTCAATTTCGATTCACCGGAGTGGGCGGATCTCTGGATCGAGCTGGAGCACGTAGTCCGTTTCTGGATAGAGCGCGAAATCCGAATTTTTCGCGTGGACAACCCGCACACTAAACCGCTTCGGTTCTGGGAGTGGCTCATATCAGAGATCAGACAGGATCACCCTGATGTTATCTTTCTCTCAGAGGCATTTACTCGTCCCAAAGTAATGTATGCCTTGGCCAAGATGGGCTTTAGCCAGTCGTATACATACTTTACCTGGCGAAATACGAAACGGGAACTCATCAAATATCTTAAGGCACTGATAGATACCGAGGTCCGGGAGTTCTTCCGGCCCAATTTCTTTACGAACACCCCTGATATCCTTCCCGAGTACCTCCAGCTCGGTGGTCGTCCGGCGTTTCAAATACGCCTCGTCCTTGCGGCGACCATGTCTTCGAATTACGGCATTTACAGCGGATTTGAGCTCTGCGAGAACGAAGCCCACCCAAGTACCGAGGAATACCGAAACTCGGAAAAGTATGAGATACGACATCGAGACTGGGGACGTTCAGACAGCATTGTGGAATATATCACCAGGGTCAACGCGATACGCCGGGATAACCCCGCGCTGTGGTACACCAATAATCTTCGTTTTTTCCCCACGGACAATGAACACCTGATATTCTATGGAAAGAGTACGGAGAATCTGTCCAATATAGTTCTGGTCGTGGTAAATCTTGACCCTTACCATGTCCAGGAGGGCTGGGTCGAAGTGCCACTGGAAGAGTACGGACTTACTCCCGAGGATGTATATCAGGTCCATGATCTTCTGGGAGAGGGTCGTTTTCTCTGGCAGGGCCGTGAAAATTACGTGCGTCTCGATCCGTCATCCTCTCCGGCCCAGATCTTCCGTCTGCGGAGGAGGGTAAAGACCGAGCGGGACTTTGACTATTTTTTGTAAATTTACAGGATGAAAGATCTGTGAACGGCAAAAAGCACTCACTCTGGTATAAAGACGCCATAATTTACGAGGTCCATGTCAAGGCCTTTTATGACAGCAGTGGTGACGGGATCGGAGATTTTCGTGGACTCATCGAGAAACTCGACTATCTTCAGGATCTCGGCGTAACGGCTATCTGGTTGCTCCCCTTCTATCCTTCGCCTTTCAGGGACGACGGATATGACATTTCAGACTACCGGGGCATACATTCCGCCTACGGCACTCTTGGGGACTTCCGTTCATTTATTCGCGAGGCGCATCGAAGGAATCTCCAGGTCATCACCGAGCTTGTAATAAATCATACCAGTGATCAGCATCCCTGGTTTCAGGCTGCAAGACGTGCCAAGCGCGGTTCGGCACGTCGCAATTTCTATGTCTGGAGCGATACCGATACAAAATTTCCTGAAACACGGATCATTTTCACAGACACCGAGACGTCTAACTGGGCATGGGATCCTGTAGCGGGCGCCTATTACTGGCACCGCTTCTTTTCCCACCAGCCCGACCTCAATCTTAACAACCCTCGAGTAGTGCAGGCAGTATCGCGGATACTGCGATTCTGGCTCAAGATGGGGGTGGACGGACTGAGGCTCGATGCCGTTCCCTATCTCTGTGTACGTGAAAATACGAACAACGAGAATCTGCCTGAGACCCATGCCGTTATTAAGGAGCTGAGACGGCAGGTCGATCTTGCATTTCAGGACCGAATGCTCCTGGCAGAGGCAAATCAGTGGCCGGAGGAAGTGGCTGCGTATTTTGGAAAAAACGACGAATGTCACATGGCCTTCCACTTTCCGCTCATGCCCAGGATGTTCATGGCCCTTCGACAAGAGGACCGGTATCCCATAACCGAGATCCTGAAGCGGACGCCAAAGATCCCCGATACCTGCCAGTGGGGCCTTTTTCTCAGAAACCACGACGAACTCACTCTGGAGATGGTTGCAGACAGCGAGCGGGATTATATGTACAGGGAGTATGCCGACGATCCGCGGATGCGGTGTAACCTCGGAATACGACGACGACTGGCACCCCTGGTCAACAACAGCCTTCGCAGGATGGAGCTGCTCTATAGCCTCCTCTTTTCTCTTCCCGGAACGCCGATCCTCTACTACGGCGATGAGATCGCCATGGGCGACAACATATATCTTGGGGACCGCGATGGCGTCAGAACCCCGATGCAGTGGTCGGCCGACCGGAATGCCGGCTTTTCCAGGACAGATCCGGCGCGACTCTATCTTCCTGTTATCATGGATACCGTCTATGGTTATCAGGCAGTGAACGTAGAGGCCCAGGGACGTAATCCGTCATCGTTTTTTCACTTCATGAAACGGATAATCTCGCTTCGAAGGCAACATAAGGCCTTTGGAAGGGGCAGCATGGTTATCCTCTATCCGGAGAACCGCAAGATCTTTGCCTATATCCGCAGATACAAGGGTGAAGTCATCCTGGTTGTTGCCAACCTCTCGAGGTTTGTACAGCCGGCCCAGTTCGATCTCTCCGAATTCCTCGGGTGGACTCCGGTGGAGATGATAGGACGGACGGAGTTTCCAACGATTGGGGAGCTTCCTTATTTCCTCACTCTGGGCCCCCATGCATTTTACTGGTTCAGTCTCGAACCCCAGCCGGAACCGATTCGACTGTCAATGCCGAAAGGTGAAGCGCAACCTTCACTCCAGAGACTCGTCCTTGATGACGGCTGGGAGAGTCTGCTGCTCACCGAATACCATTATACCCTGGAACAGGATGTGCTCCTCCCCTTTATACTTAAACAACGGTGGTTCCGGGGAAAGGCCCGCGAGATAGTAAATATCCTGGTAAAAGACTGGTCAAAACTCGGTGGAGAGCTGTATTTGCTGTTTGTTGAGATACGTTATGCCGACGGCGGCAACGAGTTATATGTTATTCTCCTCAAGATGGCCTTTGGGGCAACGGCAGAACGGGTGGCGGCCAACGTCTCAGAGAGTGTGGTTGCCTGGGTAAAAACCTCCAAAGGCGAGGGTGTACTTTACGATGCCCTTGCGGATCGCACTGTGTGCTGCACACTATTCTCGGCCATTGCCGACGGACGGCGCTATTCCACCCACCACAAGAATTCTGTGGTCGCCTTCCCCACTTCGGTAATAGAGGAGGAAAAGGAGACCGAAGCGGAGTACATGTCTGTTCGTCGGCTGAGCGTCGAGCAAAGCAATACCTCTGTGATCCTTGATGATAAGTATATTCTCAAGATCTTTCGCCGGATCGAGGAGGGGGTTAACCCCGATATGGAGATCGGGCTCTACCTTACGGAGCAGACCGAGTTCAGCAATATTGCCCCGGTTTGCGGTGGAATATCGCTCGGGAAGACGGGCCACGCAGACAGGAGCATTGCCCTGCTTCAGGCATATATCCCTAACGAGGGCAACGGCTGGGACCAGGCTGTTCGGGAACTGCAAGGCTTCTGCAGACGGGTGTTGGAGCAGGGGATAAAACCTCAGGAATCATGGCTTCGGAATCAAAAGCTTTTTCCGGAAACCATGATTCCTGATGAAGGAATCGCCCTCACAGGGGCCTATCTTATGGCGGTGAAGAAACTGGGACGCAGAACGGCCGAGTTTCATCGTGCCCTCTGTCCAAAGGGAGGGGATCGGGCGTTCAGGCCTGAACCCATGCGGAGCGAGGATGTCGAGGCATTGGCAGAAAGTCTGGTCAGGAATTCACAGCATTCACTGGAACTGCTATCATATCGAATCCATGATTTAAATGAAGAAAACCGTATCCTTGCAGATAAGGTGCTCACTGCGGCCCCCCTCCTGATCAACCGTTTTCAGAATCTGGCACAGCTCCGAAGCCGTCCGGTCCGAATACGCTGTCATGGTGACTATCACCTGGGCCAGGTCCTGTGGACTGGAAACGATTATGTGCTCCTGGATTTCGAGGGAGAGCCCATGAAGACTCTCGACGAGCGGAGGCAGAAATATTCCGCACTAAAGGATGTGGCGGGTATGCTGCGTTCTTTCGGCTATGCCTCCCAGACCAAACGGGTGAAATCCTTGCTGCATGCAGCGGAGGATAAAGAAATGCCGGAGCAGTGGCTCTCGCTCTGGGAGCGCTGGGTGACGACTGCCTTTGTCCAGAGCTATCTTGCCGAAGCCGGGAAAGAGCCCTTCGTCTCTGAAAATTTTACGGATATGCGGCTTTTGTTGCAGGCCTTCGTATTGGACAAGGCATTTTATGAAGCTGCATATGAACTCAACAACCGTCCCGATTGGGTGTACATCCCTCTGAAGGGAATACTGCTCCTGGTCGAAGATGTTTCAGGAAACAAAACATATGAATGAAAAACAGGAATACTTTCTTACTGACTATGACATCCACCTCCTTGTTGAAGGGAGCCATTATCGGGCCTGGGAAAAGCTGGGTGCCCATCCCGCTGAGGTAGGCGGCAAAAAAGGAACCTGGTTCGCAGTATGGGCACCAAATGCCCGCGACGTATCCGTTATCGGGGACTTTAATGGCTGGAAGGCCGGGACTCATTTTTTAAAAAATCGCGGTGACTGCGGCATCTGGGAAGGTTTCATCCCTGGGGTGGATAAAGGGGACCTCTATAAGTACACGATTGTCTCCAATGTCAAGGGATATCGGGAAGACAAGGCAGACCCTTATGCCTTTGCATGTGAGATAAGGCCGCAAAGCTCCTCCATGGTCTGGGATTTATCGGGTTATGAGTGGGGCGATCAGGACTGGCTGGCGCAAAGGGGGCAGCGCCACAAGACTGATGCAGCAATGGCGATTTATGAAGTCCACCTCGGATCATGGATGAGAAATCCAGAGGAAGGAAACCGCTGGCTGACATACCGGGAGCTAGCCACAAAACTCTCAGAATACGTAAAGGAAATGGGTTTTACCCATGTGGAGCTCCTTCCGGTAAGCGAGTACCCCCTGGATGAATCCTGGGGCTATCAGACAATCGGGTATTTCGCCCCTACAAGTCGCTTTGGAAACCCTCAAGACTTTATGTATCTTATTGATGCTTTACATCAGAGCGGTATCGGAGTGATTCTTGACTGGGTGCCGGCCCATTTCCCCAAAGATGCGCACGGTCTTGGATTCTTCGATGGCACCCACCTTTATGAGCATGCTGATCCACGCAAGGGAGAACATCGGGACTGGGGAACCTTTATCTTCAATTATGGTCGCAGGGAAGTAAGCAATTTTCTGCTTGCAAATGCCCTTTTCTGGCTCGAGATCTATCACATCGACGGGCTTCGAGTGGATGCCGTGGCCTCCATGCTGTATCTCGATTATTCCAGAGAAGAAGGAGAGTGGATACCGAATGAATACGGCGGCCGGG
>CAZPDU010000094.1:0-11217 GCA_964585405.1 uncultured Thermodesulfobacteriaceae bacterium
CAGGGACGAGATCAGACCCCGCTTCGGCCTCATGCGTGGCAGAGAGTTTATAATGAAAGACGCTTACAGCTTTGATGTGGACGATGAGGCCCTTGAAAAAACCTATCAGGTTATGTACAGGACGTATTGCCGAATATTCGAGCGATGTGGTCTTGATTTCAGGCCTGTTGAGGCAGATACGGGCAGTATAGGCGGACACGCTTCCCATGAGTTCATGGTCATGTCGAATACAGGAGAAGACCAAATAGCCTGTTGCACATCCTGTAATTATGCAGCTAACGTTGAACTTGCTCCTGTCATTCAGTCACCACATAACCAAAATGCCGAATCAGTAAATCACCAGATTACCAAAGTCAGTACACCGGGCAAACGTTCAGTAAAAGAGGTAACGGACTTCCTGGGGATAGCTGCGGATCACTTGGTCAAAACCCTGATAATGATCGCTGATGATAGACCTGTTGCGGCTCTCATAAGGGGCGATCATGAGCTTAATAATATAAAACTTAAACGCTTTTTGGGGGTAGAAACCCTTGATTTCGCCGACGAAGCCACGGTCCGAAGTGCTACCGGTGCGCCTGTCGGATTTTCAGGGCCTCTAGGACTTTCCAGAGGCTTAAAGGTCATAGCGGATCAGGACATTTCCACACTGAAAAATTTCGTAACAGGCGCAAATGAGCCTGATGCCCACTTTACCGGAGTAAACTGGAACAGAGATATTCCGGTGCCGGAATTTGCAGATATCCGGGTCATTACTGAAGGAGATCCATGTCCCAATTGTAAAGGTAAGATAGAACTTAAACGCGGAATAGAGGTTGGGCACATTTTCAAGCTTGGGACCAAATACAGTGCATCCATGGGTGCCACATTCCTGGATGATGCCGGAGAGAAAAAGCCGGCCGTTATGGGATGTTACGGTATAGGCGTGGGACGAACTGTAGCGGCGGCCATAGAGCAAAACCACGATGAGAACGGTATTATCTTCCCCATATCAATGGCCCCATTTGAGGTAATCATATCGCTGGTTAATATCAATGATAATCTGCTGTCAAAGGCTGCGGAAGATATATACCAGGGATTGCTGGCCCAAGGTGTAGAGGTCCTGCTTGATGATCGCGACGAGCGTCCAGGTGTGAAATTCAAGGATGCTGACTTACTGGGGATTCCATTAAGGATCGTTGTAGGTAAGCGACTCAAGGAAAAAGACGAGATAGAAATAAGAAGCCGCCGCACAGGCAAGACCATCTCAGTAAAGAAGGACGAAGCAGTCAAAAGGGCTGTTGAAATACTCCGGTGATCCGTCTTAATGACATACTTGATGGGATACATTCGTATCTTCCAGATACAGACACCAGTCTTATAGAAAAGGCCTATATATACTCCGCCAAGGTCCATGCAGGACAGACAAGGCTTTCGGGTGAACCCTATCTTTCACATTGTCTGGCAACGGCCCATATCCTTACACAGTTGCACCTGGACCTGGCCAGTATAGCCGCCGGCCTCCTGCATGATACGGTGGAAGATACCCTCGCTTCCCTGAAAGACCTGGAAGACATGTTCGGCAAAGAAGTGGCCCAGATAGTGGATGGGGTTACAAAACTCAGCCGGATCTCCTTCGAGAGCCAGATCCAAAAACAGGCAGAAAACACCCGCAAGATGGTCCTCGCCATGTCAAAGGATATCCGTGTTTTGCTGGTAAAGCTTGCTGACAGGCTCCACAACATGCGTACGCTTGAATATCAAAAGGACGAAAAAAAGGTCAAGATCGCCAGAGAGACCCTCGATATCTACGCACCTCTGGCAGGTCGCCTTGGCATTGGCTGGATCAAAAGCGAACTCGAGGACCTGGCCTTTCTGCATATCTATCCTGAAGAATACCAGAGACTGCGCAAGGACGTAGATGCCCGTCTGGGGGAAGCAAAGGCCTATGTAGATGAAGTCAAAGACCTTATAGCAAAAAAAATGGATGATTTTGGTCTTTCATGTGAAGTCGTGGGAAGACCCAAACATATATACAGCATCTTCCGCAAGATGCGTACGAGGAAAATACCACTTGAAGAGGTCTACGATCTGATCGCCTTCAGGATCATTATGAAAAGTGCTAAGGACTGCTATGAGGCGCTGGGGATTGTTCACTCTCTCTGGAAACCGATCCCCGGACGTTTCAAAGACTATATCAGTCTTCCCAAGACCAATATGTATCAGTCCCTTCACACAACTGTTATAGGCCCTCAGGGAAAGAGAATGGAGATCCAGATCCGCACTGAGCAGATGGATCTGGTAGCGAATCAGGGAATAGCAGCCCACTGGCTGTATAAAGAGGGCAAAATAGTCAGTAAGGATAATAAACACCAGTTCGATTGGCTTTTTGAGCTCACAGAATGGCAGAAGGAGCTGGATGATCCCAGGGAATTCATTGAGTCAGTAAAGATGGATCTCTTCCATAATGAGGTATATGTGTTCAGCCCAAAGGGAGAGGTCTATGAATTTCCGCGGGGAGCTACTCCAATAGACTTTGCTTATGCAATTCATACCGAGGTAGGCAACCATTGCGCAGGGGCCAAGGTAAACGGCCGCATTGTGCCCTTGAAATATCAATTCAATAATGGGGAAACAGTAGAGATAATTACGTCCGACAGGCACTTTCCCAACAGGGATTGGCTCAAATTCGTCAAGACCAGCCGGGCACGGGCCAGAATTCGCCAGTGGATTAAGAACAAAGAGAGGGAGAACAGCCTTGCCCTGGGAAGAGACCTTTGTACCAGGGAATTCAAGAGGCACCGGCTGGATTTCAACGATTTCATGAAGAACAAAGGTGCAGAGATCGCCCAGGCACTGTCTTTCAAAACCCCTGATGATATGCTGATAGCAGCCGGATATGGAAAGATCACCCCCTCTCAGATAATCAGAAAACTCAGGGCAGGTGAGCCCGAGGAACAGGAACCAAAAGATAAAGAACCAAAGATAAAGAAATTTACCGAAAAGGCAGAGCAGGAAGGCATCTTAATCCATGGTCTTAATGATATATTAATCCATCTTGCCAGGTGTTGTACTCCAATACCGGGAGACGAAGTTGTTGGTTATATAACAAGGGGTAGAGGAGTTACGGTTCATAGAGAAAATTGTTCTAATATCAAAAGATTAGATCCAGACAGGCGTGTAGAGGTTACATGGGCCAATACCGATAATACTACTTACCCTGCCAGGATTCGAGTCAGTGCCGTGGATCAAAAGGGCATTCTGGCAGCAGTCAGCAATGCAATAAGCGCCGGAGAGGCAAATATCCTGGAGGCAAAGGTTTCCACCACTCCTGATTATCTTGCCATTCTGGACTTTGTGGTAGATGTTAAAGACCGGACGCAACTGAGGAAAATTCTCTCCAGCATAAGGAGGCTTGAGAGTGTAAAGCTGGCAGAGCGCGTGTCACCCAGTTAAAGCAGTTCAATTAAAAAACAAACAAAGATAAACTAGATTCAGCTATGAGGGCTTGACTACTTTGCCTGAGCGAATACAGCGGGTACAGGCATAGATGTGTTTGGTCTGTCCGTTTACAACGGCACGGATCCTTTGCAGATTCGGCAACCAGCGTCTGCGGCTGTGATTATTCGCATGGCTCACGTTGCAGCCAACCGTAGGGCGTTTACCACATATTTCACATATCTTGGACATTTTTAAAATCCTCTCTTTTAAACATATCTACCGGTCAAAAAAGTGGGTGGATATATAACTCGGCAAAGAGATTACCGCAAGGTCTATAAGTGAATTACTATTAAAAAAGGGGCCTTACATGCCGTGTAACAGAACACCCAGGCATTTTGATGGCCTTTCAGGAGACCTGTGGAAAGGAAGCTGCCCCTGAAAGTTAAGTCTACCTGTTTGTTATTATTTATAAGTACAGCAAAAGCAAGTCCTCAATGGATTGACGGAGAAATATTTTACAATATTATCAAACAAAAAATATATTTTGAAATTGGTAATGGAAAAGGTGGCTAACCCACAGCTGGACCGGGACGAAAATCAGTTTCGATCTCCAGCTTTCCCTATACGCTTTTGCCCTGATTAGATGTGCGGTTGAAGGATGATGGAGTGAATAAGAAGTTGGGAACTCAAGTAACGGGTAATATTGGCATGTACTATGCCTGCTACAAGCTGTCTTGCATGGGATGGAATGTAATGCCTACTGCAAGAAATGCTAGAGGAATTGATATTATTGCTTACAACAAGGAAGGCACTGACTTCATAGGTGTTCAGGTTAAAACTCTATCAAAAAGAAACCCTGTTCCCCTTGGCAATTCATTAGACAGGGTCATGGGTGATTTCTGGGTTATCGTAAATAACATTGTCAAAGAACCCAATGTTTACGTTCTTCGTCCTGATGAGGTCCGATCTCTTGCCCATCGTGGCGAGAAAGATGGGCGAGTCTCATATTGGCTTCAACCAACCTCTTATGATAAGCCAGAGTTCAGAGAGGCTTGGCATCGTATCGGTTTTGGCCATGAAAGTTCCTAACACGTCAAACTGCCTTTCGGGGTTGTCTGACATTCCCATGCACGTGTCGTTTATGTGATCGTTAGGGGTAAGCATAAATGACCGATAGCGTGCTCCGCGACAAAAAGTTATATGAATTAGCCAAAGAATATTTGCCAAGCAGGGACATTGCTGGCGTTACATCGACACTTATCGAAAAGTATCTCAATCCACTCTCGTTAAACCCAAAGCCTCACTCAAAGCAAGGTATCTACCAAAGGCTTCTAGAATCCGCTCAAAATGCCAATATGAAAGCAGGCGTCATTGGCAGGGCGATAGGTGGCGTTGATAAGCTGTCGTCAATATTGGCAGATTTTAGCGCAAAGGTTGTTCTTGAGAAATATACAGGTGGCGGCCAAGCTATCCTTGACGAAATTGTCGAGAAACTCAAACCGAGAGGTGAGATCCGTCAAACGGCTCGGAGTATTTGGCCCCAATACTGCCAAACCATTCTTTCCGCGGCAAACTTCATTGAGCAGTTCTCCTCGGCTTCGGACTTTTTTGAGTGGGTAGATTTCTTCGATAAAGATAATCGAGCCCGCGCAGGCCTGCCCATGTTATTGAGCCAAGAAATTGACGGCTTTGGTTTTGCTTTGTCCTGTGACTTTCTTAAAGAAATGGGATATATCAATTTTCCAAAACCCGATGTCCATCTTCGCGACATTTTCACAGCTCTTGGCCTCTGCTCCGAAAAACAGACAGACTACCAACTATTCAAAGTTATAGTCCGTGTTGCATGGAATGCCGGCGTCTCTCCTTATAACGCCGACAAGGTATTCTGGTTAATTGGCAGCGGCTATTTCTATGATGATCCAAACGTGGGGAAGAAAGGTCGTATAGGAAGTTATAAGAAGGAATTCATCAAATATGCGAAACCATTGCTCGAAGATATGCAGAGTTTAACGAGATAGTTAAGCTGATCGGCCCGTAAAGCGAGCCTAATGCTTAGATTGTAGTTAAGTTTTTAAGAGGACAATGTTTTGAACCCAAACTGGTTTGGCGATTCATATGATATTGTGAAGAAATATTTTATCAATATTTTAAAAAGCACCGGTTACGAAATCTATATTGATCCTATGTTTACAGGTGATTGGGATGGAAAAGAAAAAGATTTTATTAATTTTTTAGGTGCTAGATTAAGTACAGATATCAAAGATCCATTAGAAAAATCAGCTCTATTTATTGATCCTGACACAGGTATTAAAGAAAAAACTTCGCCAAGACATATAGATTTTAACAGGATAATAACAGAAGTAGAAAAATATGAAATAGTATTTTGTTTTGATCAGTCTTTTTCGCGATCTTTGTCTAATTACGAACAAATAATGGAAAAATTATCAATAATAATAGAGCATGGTGTCAATGGCCTATATTATGATTCTCATACAAAATTCCTTTTTACATCAAAAAAAAGGCAAAGCATTAATTCACTAAAAAACGAATTAATAAGGAACGGAATACCTTGTAAAAGATTAATTACATTAGAAAAAACTTAATAACAGCATGAACCTGATCATGCACATGTCTATGCACTCCGGGTTATGCAGATAGTTATAGCACAAAAGTAAAATGGAGAAGTAAATGGCACTTTGGCTAGTAAGAGCAGGCAGAGCCGGTGAGTATGAAAGCAAGTTCCTTGAAGAAGGTAAAATTTACCTTACCTGGGAATCCCTTTCAGAAGACCTCAGCAAATTTAAAGAAAAGCGAAATTTGTACGATTTCTTACTCACAAAATACTCCGAGGAAAAACCAGCCGCGGTAAGAAATTGGACCAGCCAAATTTGGCCTATCGCAAAGGATATGAAAAAAGGCGACTGGGTTGTCCTGCCAAGCAAAAAGAAATCCGCTATTCATTTTGCTGAGATTATCGGAGATTATGTTAACCTCTCTGATGGGCCTGACCCTTTTTTTCATTATCGTGAGGTCAAATGGTTTGCCACAAATATTCCCCGATCAAATTTTGAACAAGACATATTGTACTCACTCGGCGCTTTCATGACGATTTGCCGCATTACAAGAAATGATGCAGAAAAAAGAATAAAAGAAATGGCAAATAATAATTGGAAAGTTCCGTCCGTGAGTTCGCAAGTCCCTTTAAAAAAGGAAGAAATTAAAGAAGAGGAAATAATAACTTTAACTGACCTTGAGCAATTTGCGAAAGACCAAATTGCGAAATTTATTATTCGTAAATTCAAAGGTCACGGCATGGCAGAATTGATTGAAGCAATTTTAAAAGCTCAAGGATACACGACGTTTCGTAGTCCTCAAGGGCCGGACCGAGGTATAGATATTTTAGCTTCACCAGGGCCGCTCGGCTTTGGTACTCCAAGAATATGCGTGCAGGTAAAGTCAAGTGACTCTCCAGTTGATCGTCCGACACTCGACCAGCTGATCGGGGCAATGCAAAACGTTAATGCCGATCAAGGGTTGCTGGTATCTTGGAGTGGTTTTAAAACTACGGTCGACAAAGAGGTTCCCAATCAATTCTTCCGTGTCCGAATATGGGATCAAGATGCAATTATAGATGAGTTAGTGAAAAACTACGAAAAATTGCCAGATGACCTAAAGGCAGAGTTGCCATTAAAGCGGGTGTGGACTCTGGCAACTACCGAAATTGATTAAGAAATGCTATAACAATGGCATTCACTTGCGGCTGTGGATCATCAGCGGAATAGCCGTCAATTGAATGCCTGTTTTTGGGAAGCATTACGATGAGAAAGGAAGAAATGACCTCTGATCTTTAAGAAGCCTATGGAGGAACCAGCTAAAATCCCATGCACGACCTCAAACAGGTCATTGAGGAAAAATCTGTGGATCTCAGGGAACCGGCAGTTAAAAACATTCAGTCCTTCATCGGGTTATTAAAAGAAGATCTTTGGAACAGCCCTGACTACTATGAGAGGGAGTTAGGCTCATTAACTGATTTGCCTGACGAATTGGAATCTCTGGATTTTGATATTTCAAGGGGGCTATATAATAATTTAATGAATCGATTTGAGGAAATATTTTTCATTGCTGAAGGCTATAAAGTATCCTGGAGATCCTATAAAGAACTATTTTATGATCACCTGGTGAAGGATGTTCAAATTTTGGACGCTCAGAATACAGGTGTGATTGAGGGTTTCAATATGAGTGATACATTAAGCCATGAATGCACTGGCTGATGCCTCCCACCTCTTAACTGCACTTCATAATAATAGTAAGCCACTTTAAATCACGAAGCAGGCCGTCCTCGCTTTCAAGAAGTTCAATCATTTCAAAACCACATCTTGTCATTATTTCCTGCATAACTTCAAATGAACGTTCCACATAAAAACGGCCGCTGGAATCTCGCCCCTCTATTATCCGCTTACTTCCCATCGACGAGGAAAAAATAAACACCCCAGCTGGCGAAAGCATGTTCCGCACCTGATTTGCAGATTCGATCAGGTCTGCATCGGACATATGCATTATCACAGCGATCGCCATGGCCGCATCAAAGACCCTTGACAACAGGGAATGCTGATGAGGAAAAGGCATGCCTGAACAGAAAACATGGCCTCTCAGCTTCGAGTGTTGACTTAATGCGCCATCGACCATCCTGAAGGACGGATCTATCGCCGTAATATCGTACCCCTCTGAAAACAGGAAATTCGCATCGCGTCCCGACCCGCAACCGATTTCGAGAACTCGGGCTCCCCGGGGTATATGGCGCAAAAGGAAATCATGAACCTTGGCCATTTGAGCTGATTCATAACGCCTGATAAGCGAATCAGCTGCCTGATCATAGAATCGGATGGTAGGCCTATCCATAGAAAATACAATAGCAAATTAAGGGGACTTAAAAGTTATTGAAAATACCAAATAGAAGCGAACAAAGGCATTAACTGATAAGGCAGGACCCCGCCCTGCTTCTTATGCCTGGCGTTTCTTGACTTGAAGCTGGTTAGAATTTCACCAGTTCCACTCGCCTGTTTACAGTCCGCGCCTCCTCAGTGGTGTTGGGTATAACGGGTTTGGATTCACCATAACCCTTGGGCACGAGCCGGCTGCTATCAATACCGAAAAGACCAAGGTAGGCCACCACGGTTTCTGCCCGGAGCTGCGAAAGTTTCAGATTGTAGTCATCAGATCCCTGGTCGTCCGTATGACCTTGAACCTCAAGCGTCAGGTCAGGATTATCCTTCAGCAGTATTACCACATGCTGCAACTGCCGGGTGGACTCGGGCTGGAGCGATGACTTATCCAGGTCGAAGAGGATACCGTGCAACTGGACCCTTCCTTCGGCGTCCAGGGCGGCTTTCATCTCGGCAGGGCCGAAGGTCAGCGATTTTTTGAACGGTTTTTCATCAACAATGATCAGATCCTGTTGCCCCAGACCAGCGTTGCCGCTGACTCTGAGCCAGGTGACTCCGCCGTCGTCCATGGGTATTGTAAGAACCATTTGACTGACATCTTCATAAACAACCCGGCCACCCTTTTCCTCGGCAGCCGCCCTGTAGTTTTCAAAAAATTCCAGTTTTGAAATGTTTTTAACCCGGTCGCCGGAGGGGGTTCGAACTTCATACAGGAGTCTCCAATATTCGCCCTTGATGATCTTCTTTTCCCTTTTGTCTGTTGTTTCATTTAAACAGTAAAATTCATATGCATTGAATTTGCTGTAATTTGACATATTCTCGGCCAGAACCGATCCGGGGAAAGGCCGGATCAGGGGGTGCTCCTTTGTCGTCTCCGCATAAACCGAAACAGCAAAAAGCATCAAAAATACTGACAAAAACATCCCTCTAAAACAGTTCATGAAATTTCTCCTTTTAAGACCGGAAATATAAGGTGGGCTTCACCGGCGGGAACGGCGCGCAGCGGTTTTCCATTCCGAGTTAAAAGCATGGTTATGAACCTGCCTACCCGAAAAAGCAGCCATAAGGGTCTTCATCAATTTCCTGCAACAGCACTCCCAGGTCTTTATTCGAATCTTTTGGTTCGTACCCTTGCCATTTCCCACTTGCTCTTTTCCAATATAGCTTCCAGATATTCTGGCTTTTAACATATGTCAGCTTAGCAAACGGTAATCTAGTGTGCTCTTTGGGGTTGTTCCAGGCAGGGCGGACTTCATAAATAAAAATATTATGTTTTTCTATGTCATATTCGAATCGCAGTTTGTCTTTTAAAAGTGGCGGGGTTCTCTGAGAACAAAGTCCTCCCACTTCCTTTTTTATCCTCTGACGCTCAATTTCTGAGAAAGCCATTATTTTGTAATCCCTGACTTATACGATTTTTGCCGCTATTATTTTTAAATTTTGGCCACTGATTATAACTTATTTCCGAGTCGTTAGCTCTGAATTGCAGGATGCAACCCTATTTATTTTTGAGTTACCTCAAAATGTATGTCACCCCTCAGTATTCTGGCCATCCTTCCAACTCCGAGGAGAAGCCCTCCTCTGCTAAAGATTGTTCTAATTCTGGATCCAGTTTCGCTCACTCCTGAGCAAGATGGCTTTTCTCAATTTTATTCATAATGGGACCACATGTGAATAACCTTGACCACTTTTTCATCATCTAAAATTTGATACACTAAATAATGTTGTATATTTATGCGGCGCGGGCAGGCTCCTGTTAAGTCGCCTATAAGCTTTTCATAGGAAGGAGGTGACTGATAGGGATTTTTACCCAAAATTTCCAGCAACGTCTCGGCCCTTGACCGTAAATTCGCAGCTGAGTCGTGAACGGATGTCATTGGACTTTAAAGAGTAGGCTATTGCATTTTATGTTTCATTAAAGGGAACTCTTGACTTTGGTCTCCTAAAGGTAATGAGATGTTATATTTGATTTGTATACTTCTTTTCGATGCCGTACTCTTAAAACGAGAGCCGTATCACCTATGATAGAAAAAATTACCCTGAAGTCTCCGACTCTAAATTTTCTTAGACCTGAAAATTTACCTGTTAGTGTCGGTAAAGTTTCCGCCTTTTGTGGAAGTTCAGATTCAATTTTATTCAAAATTCTTTTAGCCTGTTCTTTGTCTATTTTCTTGAGATCACGGGAAACGGATTTCTTGAATGCTGTTTTATAATTCAAGTTCTTTCCTCATATCTTCAATAGAAATTACCGAATCAGCTGTATCATGTAAGCGATCATAAGCGACCTGAAGATCCGCGATTTCTGATATATAGGCTTCCAAAGCTTTTTGAACATGAAATGATTTAGAACGTTCCGTTTCTTTTGCAATTTCAGACAGTTTTAAGGCTAGTTCATCCGTCACTCTTACTGATAATGCTTTGCTCATACATTGCCTCCATTGTAATTAATTGTAATACATTGTAAGCATTCTTAAGGCAATATACAAGATTTTTTTGAGGTTTGAAAATATAACGGCCAGCTCGCAATCCCCGCCACAATGCATACAACAAGGAAGGAAAATACGGGGTCTTGTGAAGCGCAATATTAAGTTTTATTCAACAATTCAAAGATATCAATTAAAACTCTATCTATTGGCAGGGAGTCAAGAAGGTAATGCCTGGTTTCCGTTGCAACGGGCCATGCTTAACGGTTGGGACGTAGCGGCAGCGGAGCCCCAATCCGCTTAAAGCATGATGTTCGCTTATCTCTTCTTCAAATATTTCTTTAAATCTCTGTAATAATTTTGATGAGGGCCAATCATAATTAATTCAAGCCGTTCTTCACTGAATCGATAAGCTAAAAGGTATTGAATGGTCT
>CAZPDU010000095.1:0-10573 GCA_964585405.1 uncultured Thermodesulfobacteriaceae bacterium
GGGCGACAGTCTTCTCATAATTCTTTGAATCTAAAGCTCTTGTTCTCTCTTTTTCGCGAACTACTCATTTTTCAATCCGTGACTTATCCCATTGTCAAAGAACATTTTTATTAACCTCCTTCTTTTCAATCTGTTATGGCCGGTGCGAACCCAATCGGCAGTAAATGTGCTTCAAAAGCCTGCCATATCAGGGCAAAACGATGAATTGGCTGTCTGTAAGCTTGAGGTTCGCACACGATTTTTCAAATAATTAAAGGACCTTCCTGATCAAGTGTTTTCTTGGCGCCTATATGTTCTACGTGATGCCTCCAGTTGGAACCAAGAAAGTAAAAACGTAGACTATCTGCTTCGCAATCAATCTCATCAATTAACCTCTGCCGCAGGACTGTCCACTGTGCAGGATCAACAATACACTCGAAAACAGAGTATTGAACCCTTTGCCCAAAATTCAGACACGCCTTTGCCACTCTTCGCAAACGCCGTGATCCTTCTGGATCAGTTGTGGAAACATCATAGGTGACGAGCACAAACATTGTTCAATCCTATTTCCAGATAAACGTAGGATAACCGTCCAGGTCGCCTCGCAAACAGCGAGCCAGCAGCAGGGCCTGCATATGGAACAACAGTCCGATCGGGACTTTCTCTTCAAGAAAAGGGTGTATTATCTCATCTTGTTTTCTCTTTTGATAGGCAACCAGCACGGCCTTTCTCGTCTCGTCGTCCATCAATACGGCACCGGATTCCATTTTTTTAAATCCTTTTATCTGAACCTGGTTAAGGTTAATCAATGAAAGAGTCAAACGGTCAGCCAGAAAAGGACGGAATTCTTCCATCATATCAAGGGCCAGCCCTGGTCGTCCCGGCCGATCTCTGTGCAGGAAACCGACAGCAGGATCTAATCCCACTGATTCAAGAGCTGATCTCACATCATGTAACAATAGTGTGTATAAAAACGACAATAGGCAGTTCACGTTATCCAGTGGCGGGCGCCGATTCCGCTCATGAAAAATAAAGTCTTGTTTCTGAGACGTAATCAAATGATCAAAGACATTGAAATAAGTATGGGCTGCTTCTCCCTCAAAGCCTCTCAAAGCATTCAACGGTAAATTCGATTGAAGGCGCTGCAGAGAACTGTTAATTCTCTGAGAAGCCTTACGAACCTCTTCCGCATTCAATTTGTCGGAATGGTCTCTCAGGGCTCGTCCGAGAACAGTCCGGCAGTTGGCAAGTTTTCCTGTTAATACTGCCCTGGCCATTTCAGCAGACGCGTTCATGTCATCAGCACGGCGGTATTGTTCCCGCCGCAACAGGACATTACCCGAGACAGGCCCCTGAACTCTTGCGAGAAAACGCCCGTGCTCTGTAAGAAAACTGATGGCTACGTCCCGTTCAGCGCAAAACCCCATCAGGAAAGGGCTGCACATGATATTCCCGAAGCACACTATCCCCCCGATTGTATGGATCGGGATACGCAGGCGGATCTGTTTTTCCACTTTCACTACAACAGTTTCTCCGTCTTTAGTGAGATAGGCGCTCTGTGTGGTCACAAAAAGGGTATTCAGGTGCTTTTTCACTATTCTCGCATCGCTCCAGACAAATACTGTTTTACAGAATGTCTTTTTTCAATGATCTTAGGCAGGCAAACATGAAAGAAGGAACAGCTCTTACACTTGGGCGTATAAACAGGGGTTGGCGTCTTGCCTGATTCAATGAGTTTGTGTAAATGGTCTGCCGCACTCTCGGTTTCCTGCCTCAAGGTGTTATCAAAATCAACGTCTTTTCTCCGCCGGATTTTTCCATAGAAAAGCGCCCCGTAAGGGATTTCAACCTCCAGCATTTCTTCCAGGCACAGGGCCTGAGCGCAAAGCTGCACCTTGTCACAATTATCTTTCTTCGGCTTGCCACGTTTGTATTCCACAGGGAACGGCACCCATTCCGGAGATTTTGTATCCTTTGAAGCCGTTTTTCGATGGAACTCCACAACATCCGCCTTGCCAATTAACCCCAGTCTGAGACACCTTAAAGGCATGCCAAACTCTATGCGAACATCTCCTCTGGATTCCCGGCCAGCCTCATCAACCCTCTCATGCAAAATTCGCCCTTCAGCAGTAAACAGATTTTCATTCCACATCTGCTCAACATGGATCAAAGCGCACTGCCGTTCACAGAAGAGCAGGTGCTGCAAACCTGAAAGGGGAAGGAGATCGTCTTCAGTGTACATATAAAAAAATCCTGAAACTTTTAGGTATCAGTCTTCCTCCGAAATGAGGTTCACAATAAGCCGGACCATCAATTCCTTCTGTTCCGGTTTACTGGCGGCTGTCAGCAGGGCAAGCGCTACAAGCGCCTTGTTACTGAAGTTTTTTTGATCCAATAAGTCATTCTTTTTTAGAAACAACAGGAAGAGAAAAGAGCCGATCCTCTTGTTACCATCTGTGAAAGGATGATCCTTGATCACGAAGTAGAGGAGATGGGCTGCCTTTTCCTCAACGCTTGGATAAAGATCCTTACCGCCGAATGTTTGCTGCACTGCTCCGATAATTCCGGAAAGAGCATTACCACGCTCCTGGCCAAAAATTTCACCCGCCTCTTTCCTGACCATCAATTCTTTTTTCAAGGCGGCAATAGCCTCACGGGCCTTATCAATTTCCAGGCTGGATTTGGCAACGTTTTTTGTCTCCGGAGCCGGCAGATTATTTTCGTCATATTGTAAAAGAAGCTGCCAAGTCCTTGCATAGCGGTTGACAACTTCTAAGACTGCCAGTCCTTCATCGCTGATGAGGTTATGACTTTCCAAAGCGCCTGCAAGCAAACTCAAAACCTGCCGCACCTCTTCCACACCTTTCTCGGCCAGTCTGCGCTGATTAAGCGAATAACCACGCAGCAGATGGTCTTTTAGAATGGTGGTAGCCCAAATACGAAACTGAGTGCCGCGTAGAGATTTTATCCGGTAGCCCAAGGAAATGATGACATCAAGATTATAAAACGCAACCGGCTTATCTGAATTTACAATATGCATTTTTTGCATATTGCTTCGCCGTTGCAGTTCACCTTCTTTGAAAATATTGTTCACATGCCTGGAAATAACCGATTGGTCTCGTTGAAAAAGTTTCTCCATCTGCGCCTGAGTCAACCAGACGGTTTCATCCTTCAGATGGACATCTATAGAAACATGCCCATCCTCAGACTGATACAAGATGATTTTGCCAAGATCGGAATTCATGTTTTCGATTTCTCGTGTCTTTCGAGTCATTATTATTGCTTCACGTTGCTACTTTTTTTCCTTCAACCTCTTAGGCTTTCCAGTTCAGCCGTAGGCAAGGGGATGGACTGATCGTTCTTAGACAGTGTCCGCCGGATTTCTTTGCTTTTAAAAACTACCAATTTCGTTTCCATGTTAAATCCATCATCACTTTAGTAGGCATCAGATAGTGGAAGACATCAAAAACCATCAATCTCCTCCGGTTCCAATCCGTCCAGCTTGTCAAGCTCAAAACTGCCATCCGGGTTTACTGACAATGTTCTGTGTACTTTGGCTGAAGAATATTGACCGGCTTTACTATTGTGTTGCCACCAGATAACTTTCTCAACCGCCATGCTTCCTTCAGGGCGTGCTGATGAGGCATCCCCTTCAAAAAGTTTGGGCAATACTGCTTTGATGGTTTCAGCGTCATCATTGTTAAACCCTGTCCGCTCTGACAATTGTGGGTTCATACTGCCAAATGTGACATAGGTAGCACGATCAACCCGGTGTTTCATACCCATTCGATCTGAACTAATATCGCTTTTACCTTTTGCCGCTTCTGCATTTACACTCTTAACTATCTGAGAGCTTGTAACACTAACCGGTTCTATGCTAAAGGCAGATTGAATGGTCACTGGACCACGTATAGGGATTGAGACCCCCGATGCATCATCTCCTTTACCAAAAGCAAATAATTGCCCAAAGGCACGTACATCAAACCATTTATCACAGGCCAACTTAGCCGTCTCATCCTTCTTTTCTATCTTTTTCTTATCAATCTTGAACGCATCTTTTCCTAGTCCAAACTCTGCTGACTCCGCTCTAGACCTAAGGTTTGGCATACCATCAATTTTCTTTTCGTCAGACTGAACAAAAATGGCATGGCCACCTTCCTGTAAGCGGTCACGGATCTTTCTTTTCAGGCAAACATCAGAGACCTCCCCAAAACCATCATAATCTATGCGGGGCCGATTACCGTTTAGAGGGTCCCCGTTGGGATTAGCATTTTTAACACTGAAGATTATGGCAAAATCAATTTTATTTTCCAGACTCATGACCTATCTCCTCACAATTATTGGTTTTCGTTATCGGTTTCTTTTTTATTGCGCCAATCTTGTTTCTGGCAGTGATACCCCAACAAGAATTCACCGGAAAGGGGTTTTTCATTGGTAAATTCATCTGGTAAAAAAGCTGAATGCACCATATCGAGCTCTTTCTTACGATTGGCTAAAAAGCCAGCTCGTTTCCCTTGTAATCTCTGCATATAGGGCTGTAATCCCAGCTCAATATTACGCCAGGTCGAAAAGGGGCGATCCGCAAAACGCTGCATTAATCTGGCTGCAGTTGTCGGTCTGCTCTCTCCTCCAACATTTAGGGCAACCTCTTCGATTCGTTCAGCTATAGCCAACAGGCGACCATAGAGATAATCTCGTGATTTTTTGTCTTCTTCTAATGTCATGGTGTATTCTCTCCATTTTGTTTTATCCGGATGACGCATATAAAACCCTTTGAACAAGGCGCAGGCAACTCCAAGATGCTTTTCCCATGCGGCATTCTCACTTTCAGGGTTAGAAAATTGTTTAGGAAGCCGCTTAATTGAACGATTACAGGCTCGACGTACAGCTGCAATCATTACATCCCGAGGGAAAGGACGGCCATCAACAATGCAGGGCAATATCCGCTCAAGCAAACTCTTTTTCAGGGTATCATTACTCTTTAAAATGTCACCGTAGGCAGCTTCTGCAATAACTCGGGGAACCGGGGTGCTCACCGGCCAGATTGTTTTTTTAATGGACTTTTTCTTACTTTTGGGATTTGGATATTCCTTGGTGTGGCGTTGGGGCCAAGCGAACTGGGTGTGCCAGTCATGAATACGATCCAAAAATTCACTGGCGAGAAGTTCCCGGTAATAAATAATGCCCATTCTTCCAGGTGTTGCTGAATCCAGTCCCATTACCACAATTTGCTCATTTGGCTCCAGCTTTGCTCGATATCCTGCCAGATATTTATTGAAACTATGAGCAAAGGATTCACCGAGATCCACTGCATAATCTATTCGAAGCTCCGGCTCTTGTGCAATTTTCGGTTGCAAAATAATCTCATCATTAAGTAAAGACCAAGAGTCTTCTAGTGGTGCTGGAATTGATTTACCGGAAACCGCCCAGGCGACATAAACCTGATCACCATTCTTCCGATACCCTTGCCTAGAGATCAACCAACGCAAGGCATTATGGGCTTTCTGGGTTACTTCAAAACTGACACTAACCGCCTGTGCCCCATTATTGTCCGTAAACCGCCCTCGAAAGGTAAATCCAGAGGAATCGTTAGCAGAAATAAGTTTTGCCTTATCTCCGGTATGACGTAACTTAGCAGGATGATTAACCGCAATTGGCTTTTCCTGGCCGGAAACATAACAAAAATCAGGATTTCCAGCTGCCAATGCATCATAGTCAATCCAGCTTTGTTGTATGCTATCATCGTCCCAAGTGGAGCTACTTAGCTCGCCCTCTTTTTCTACAGTCCAGCAAACTAAGGCATCGCCCTGCTCAACCTCTGGCTTATCTTTATTTTTACGTTTTTCTTTTGGCAAAACGGGCAGGACTTTAAATATCCGGGGAACAGGATTATCTTTATCTGCTTCAAATGGCCAATAAGCTAACAGTTTATTATCTTCTCCTACATACAGTACTTTTGCTGCAACTAAATCTTCAACCACTCGTCCCTGCATTATGTAGTTATGTATCGAAATGACCCTATCATGGGCATGGATAGACTTGCACCATTGAGCAAGCTGTTTCTCGTAAGAAGCAAAGTACGTCTTTTTCTTCCCGCCAAAAGCAGGGTAATCTTGGGCAATATACTGAATTTTGTCCGCCAGAGGATGGGGGGCTTCGCCACTGCTCCTTCCCGCAGATTTTTCAGTAGCCGGAAGCATTATCTGTGTTTTTCCCAAAACTTTTGCCCGGCTGAAATTACCTTCACCATCAATGACGATATTAATATGGGCTTTTTGCAAGGTATGACTAATTGGCATTAATTGTTCGATATCAGGCACATCCATACTACACCCAGCCTCATAGGTCTCATACAACTTCGCAAGCCAGCTCATAGCAATACCTCTTCCTTTTCAACGGATAATAAGTTCTTATCCAACCCAAATCCCTTGGGGATCATTTTGCGGATGAATCGACGAATTTTACAGGCCTCGGGTCGTGGAAATTCCAGAATGCCATTCCGCATGGTGGCATGCCAGAAGCGACTATGAAGTTCATACTTTCCCGTTTCATCCGGATAATCGAAACCATGGAACATAAGACCGAAACCGAGTTCATCAATGTTGTCATAGGCACCATCTCCATCACCAAACTGACACGGTTCTATATAAGCCTGGCAATCTCGGACGCCCAAAAAGACATCCTGCCGTCCTCCCTTCTCCAGCATCCGTTTGGCGATACTGAAATGCTTACCTTCGATGCGATCATTGGCTAGTTCGGGACGATATTCATTCCACTCAAAATGCGCCTCCACCTGGTATTCCACATCATGCAAAAAGGTGTAAATTGCCAAGCTGTTTCCTCCACCCCAGACCAGGGGTTTTGTCCCTTTTGTCTGGGTTCGTAATGGTTTGACAACCCGCACCTTATCAACATGCCAGATAATGGTAGGTTTCCAGTAGATGGATTTCAGCACCCCCTTGATGGACTCATAGGTAGGCACATGGTAGGAACACTTCTCCCCACCGGTCTTGGTTACCGGATCGGTAAACAGCGCATACCGCCCCCATAACCGGAAACTAATATTGTTTTTCATCAGACAACCTCCCTATATGATTTGAGTTTCTAAACCGCTGACTTCTTCTATGGACAGGCCAAAGGCATCGCTGTAATGCCGTTTGTCGAGATAGTAAATTTCTTCACCCTTCTGCACCGGGATAACATCTCGGTTCTCTTTCAACCTCTGCCAAACATTGGGAAATACATTAACGCTGAATTTCTGAGCACGTTTGAGAAGCTTATATGCTTTTGCCGGTTCCGGCTCCGCACATAGCGCTGCAATAATTTCTTCGCCCTCTCCATAGGGTACTATTACCGCCTCTGTCGGGGCATTAATTGCTTTAAAAATCTCCCCTGCTGTTTTGAATGATTGCCTGAGTTGCAAATGTTGTGTCCGCGCAATGTTCAGATGATTATTGCTCAGTAAATTCAACAAACTATCTTGTCTGCCGGCTTGGTTTGCAGTGACCGGATAATCCATCTTTCCTGCCTGGCTATAAAAATAATATGAGAAATACAGATTCATCACGTCCGGGTCCAACAGGTCAGCATTCCTTTTCTCCGTTAGAATACGCAGGGCTTGGTCACGGCCTTCTTTAATATCATGTAGCATGTCAATTGATTCCTGCTGTGGGTTAACGACATGCACTGTTGCCT
Organism: uncultured Thermodesulfobacteriaceae bacterium; assembly: GCA_964585405.1. GTDB lineage: Bacteria > Desulfobacterota > Dissulfuribacteria > Dissulfuribacterales > UBA3076 > UBA3076. Next base: position 7,675 of record CAZPDU010000095.1, read on the forward strand.
GCGGTAACCATCCGTTTCTATTGCAACGCCCGGCAGCCTGGGCAATGGAATCCAATCCGGCAAGAAAGCGGATAACAGATGCAAAATCCACATCAACCCCGGCCTCAATAAGCTGGGTGCTTATACAAAGTACGGGTAGCTCATCATCCAACCTTTGTCGGACTTGATCCAGGATCGTTTTTCTATGGGCAGGGCAGAGACTGGTGCTGAGGTGAAACAAACTTCCTTCATCAACCTTATCTCCGCATAACTCATACAACCGTTGCGCCCATTTCTTGGTATTGACAATGACGAGACAACTGCCCTTTTGCTCAAACTCGGCGACTGCCAAATTTGCCAATTCTGATTCACTCCATCCTTCCGGACGCACTTTATTACTGATGGCCACCCTTTTGAGCTGGTCGAATAGCTCGGTTACGTCTTTTATAAGCTCATTGTCCTTTGGTATTTCCAGCTGCCCTTTGTCAGGGGATTTCAATTTGTCCAGCAACGGTTGGGTAGCAGTGCAAAGCAATACGGTTGTTCTGGTATGGGAGACAAGAAAATTAATGGCATTACAAAAAAGATGGACACAGTTTATCGGCAATGTTTGGATTTCATCAAAAATCAGCACTGAGTTTGCCAGTTGGTGCATTCGTCTTGCCCCGCGTGTTCCGCCGCTAAACAGGACATCAAGAAACTGTACCATGGTGGTAAAAACAATGGGCGCATCCCAATTCTCAGCGATTAATTTATCACGCCAGGTTTGCCGTTCCGGCTCAAGATTTGAATGATGTTCTAGCACCCAGGGGAATTCATCACCCTTTGCCTCAAGTACCTCGCGGATCGCCTGAGCGTTTTGTTCAATAATAGATGTAAAGGGAATGATATAGATTATGCGATCAAGCGTGTGTTTATGGGCATGGTGCAGGGCATATCGCATACTGGCAAAAGTTTTGCCTCCTCCTGTTGGCACGGTAAGACTGTAAATCCCTCGTTTAACAAGAGCTCTCTCTTTGCATTGGTTAGAAATTGATCTTCGTATCGTGTCAATTTCATTCCTTATCGGCAACTCATCAAGTTTGTTTTCCATCCGCTCGATGGCAATCTGCCAGTTAACGCCATTTTTTTGCCGTAACTTTTTATTGACTGGATTCTCAAAATCCGCGCTGTTGATCCGATCCGCATCAATCAAACAGCTAAACAAAAAGCGCGTCCATAGTCCTACCTTAAACTGCTTAACAATTTCCGACTCCTTTCTCTGGGAATTAACCAATTGCAATATCTGTAATGAACAATCTTGAATGAGTGTTTTTGTAGCAAGTGAATTCAGTCTCTTTAAAATCTCATTGTCCGCCGCCTGCTCACACTCCTGCAAATGGGTTTTTTCATCATCCTTGTTCATCCTGGTAATAAAATTATTTTTTCCTTCCGGTTTTAAGCAGTCAATCAGTCCACTGTGGTGAGAGGCCAGGCAAAGAGCGAGTATCTGCCCAACCAATCTCCCTTGAAGGCCATACTGTCGGAACTTTTCCCATACCCACTGGGCTCCAGCGCTGGAGTGATCGATTTTGCCTTTAAGCGCTTCGAAATCGACGAACTCGTCATCAATATCAGGATTCAACATGCCTGTTGCTGATTGTAAATAAATCTGAAATTGCTGGCTATATTTGCCAAAATCATGCAGTAATCCGAGCAACTCACCTGCATCAGGGGCAACGACCTTTTCCGCTAAACGACGACAAATCAGGGAAGCTCCGATTAAATGTTCCTGAACACTTTGACCTTTGTTATCGCATTTTCTACGATGTGCAATGAAATTGCTTGTCTCCATTCAATTGGGCTCCGATTTCGTTATTCACAGATCTTCATCATAAACCACCTTAAATTATTAAATCATGCCAGATAACCCCAATCCCCCGCACCGAAAGGTTCAGAGAATGATCTGGCCATTTCAGCAACATTATTCAAATGTTCATCGAGCGGTTGCCATTCTTCTGGCGGTTTCTCTTCCAGGCTATGTGCATAATATTTTTTAGTCATGTTCTATCTTTTGACTCAGATACCCTGGTACCCGATACGGAGAGCGATTGCAGCCGCAAACCCATCCAGCATGGAAGAAGGAGTGGATTGATTGTATGGCTGATCAAGGACGTCATAGAATCCTTCATCTGCGAAGGCAGCTAAATCTGCTACCGCTGGTTCGGCGGGATATTTTTTCCGCCTGATGGGGGTTTGGTCAGGGAGCTTGGCGCGGCTCTGTTTAGGAGGTTCTATGAATTCTGCCTTAGGCAAGTATAGAGTAGGTCTTTTTTTAGAAAGACCTTTCATTTATTATACATACCCTGGGCAGGATTGCTTTTTTCTTTAGGCATCATGCTACCCTCAGCAAGGACCTAACTGCCAATAAGCGGGCTTAACACATTCGTTTACCAGCATGCGGCCTCCCTTCTTTTGAATTAGCATCTCTTGGGATATGTGAAAGCTGTTTTGATAGTTTCAAAAACAAATCGACACTGGATACTATAGATAATTTTTTATATTGTCTCAATATGAATTAGGTATGAGCTTCTGTAACGCCTTTTCGCATTTATGATATCCGCATGTAATCCGCCACGTAAGGAATTTGAGGGACGTCCATGACTAGCTTGAATAAGTCTGATAGCCCGACCAAATAGCTGATTGGCAGGAAGTGGTGTGCCGAGGCAGGCCGGGCGCTTTATGCCGTACACCTTGCGATCGGCGAGCCGTTATTTGCCAACATCAGGTCCGCTCTCTGCCTGGATAGATTTACTCTATGTCTCAACCGAAAGGTAGAATGCCCCCGCGGAATCTCATCTGCCTGATCCACAACATGCAAAAGATTCATCGTTCCGGGTCTGGATGTGCGTAATCAGCGAATAAAATGGCAGGATGCCAC
>CAZPDU010000096.1:0-2467 GCA_964585405.1 uncultured Thermodesulfobacteriaceae bacterium
TAACTCCCTTGCCCTTCAGCCTTACATCATCGAATTTCATCTATCACCATTGCAGATAGCAAGATGATATAGAGTGTTCATAGGCAATTAGCAATGCACGATATATGTTGCGCAATTAAATAGAGCTGCTTTTGTCCTCAAGAAGGTATAGAATTGATCTGTACCTCATTGTTCTTATCAAAGGTTTTACTTTTTGTGTGAACACTCTTATCACCGGTCTTCCACGTTTTGAGATAGTATTTTGAAATCGCAGGTTTGAGTAAAGGTGTTATAAATAGTAGAGAGACCCAAATGAAAAATTGCCAAAGTGTTTAGCGAAAACTAATAAGTTCTTTCGCTAATCAACAAAATCAAAGCATTAATGACTCACCGAGACTCAAACACAGCTTCAACACGTTCTGTAACTATATTTATTTACAGAGGGACGTCCTCCCTTCACCCTTTCATAAGGAGGATTTGTTTTCCAAAGGAAGAGATGCTATCAGCTCGTTGATCCTGGGAAGGTAATGGTGAACAACTGCCCGTATGGTTGGTGTTCGAATAAGCTCTTCTATGTTCTCCCGTTTACACGCGTTGTATTTTACCATTATCCAGATGAATTCCACAATGTAATCAGGTTTCAATTTTAACAATGAACGTCGAGCATAGCCGATTTCTGAACGATCTTCAGGAATCCATTTTGCACCACTCTTGGCTAATATATGGATCATCTTGATTTTTTCACGGCACTGATGATTATCAATATTCCTTTCCCTATTCCTGTTTTTATGGAGGTACCAAGGATCTCGATTAGTAAAGTTACAACACCAGCCCATACTTGTTAGCAAACTCTGTATCAATGGTGAGCCGCTATTTTCATATTCTTCCGGTCTGAAACCTATTTCCAATAGCTTTTCAAGGAAGTCAGATTCATCTGCATAGCATGCCTCGAATAAAAGCCCTCGCAATTCAGGATTGCTTGGGTCCAAGCGGATTTGTTTGAGGTTAAAAATATCATAATGATGTAATTCAGCTGCCAGTTCCAACGCATTCCGATCATATTCAGGCTCAGGTTCGTCATCCCACGACACTGCGCCTTTCGCGTAAGGATCTGCTCCTGCCCACAGCATGAGAGACACCCATTTGAGATTACCTTCTTTGCAATGGTGACGCAAGGCAATATTTGCCTGTTCCTGGAAGCTGAGAAACCGGTCTTTATAGGTTTTGAATATACCTAGAGCGGTTTTTATTCTCTCACAAAAAGCGTATGCAAGAGGGTTGTCAGTCTCAACATCAGCACCTTGTTCGATAAACCATTTCATGATATCAGGTTGCCAGGTCTCAAAGATTGATGCCATAGAAACGGAATGGATATCGGCACCGTGCTCGACAAGGAGCTTTACCAAGTCGAGCCGACGTTTATAAAGTGCGTCGTCTAATGGCCAATACCGTGGCTCATATATGTCAGCTCCCCCTTTGAGTAAGACCTGGACCAGGCTGTGAAACCCCAAGCCTATCGCTATCTCCAAAGGGCTCTTTCTTTTGTATCCTGAAACTGATGGAGGAGGATTGACAGGTTTACCAGAGGCAATCCATTCCTGAACATCAAACAGCTTCCCGGCCTTGCACAAATCGATCAGGGGCTTTATCTCTTCATATGTGTCTGTATATGTTATAAGGGAATTGTGGGTTACCATCGGGAGTAACGATATTCATTCTTCTCTTCTTCCGGGCACTCTTCATCAAGGATTGATGGTGGGCTGGTTGTTAAAGGGTCCAATCGGTCTGCCTGATCGTGGGCCCATTTAAGCCATTCTGCCAGGGGCTTATCAGGGCTAAAGGGCAGGGTACCGCAGAGATCATGTTTTGCAATCTCTGCAATGTATTCTCGGAGAATCTGGCTTTTTTTCCAATCCTCTGCTTCGGAGATTAATTTTGTTACTCTGGTATCCTCCTCAAGATACCGTTGTCTGAGCTCAGCTCGTTTACGCCGTTCCTCCTCAAGGTGCCTTTGACGCTCGATTCTTTGGCGTTCCTCCTCTTTCTGTTGCCTATCATGCTCTCTTTTAGCAACAGCAACGTTTAACAGGCCATTGACAAAGCTATTCATACGATCCTCAAGCTTCTGCTTGGCACCGTCGTTCCAATTCTGCTGACAGCCATAACGCCAATATATTCCCGCATCCTGGATTGTCAGGCACAGCTTGCTTGAGGGAACACGTTCCTCTACAAATAGACTGTGGCCAAACTCGTAATAACCTCGTAGGTCATGATCTCTCTGTTGTTTTTTCTTGATCATTAGCTTCTCGGTAATGCCAAAACTGACAGGAACATCGAGAATCTTTGCCTTGGTAAAACCTTCTGAAAAAAAGACAGTAAATGCTTGCTTCTCTAAGCTTTTGATGATCGTGTCCATGATACGCAACGCGCGCCTTAGGCTATTTTTAGATACTGTAATATCAAGACAAGCTTTTTTGGGCGGCTCCAG
>CAZPDU010000097.1:0-3410 GCA_964585405.1 uncultured Thermodesulfobacteriaceae bacterium
TCGGCCGGGTAGACCGTAAGAGATATTGGATAGACCCATTACGGTCTTGGCTGCAGGAAATCGCTTTTTTATTTCGGCAATAGTATAAAGCGTTACTAATCCCTGGTTAATATCCGTACTTACAGGCAAAACCAGAGGATCAAAATATACGTTCTCAATCGGCACACCATATTCTTCGCAGGCCGATGCAATATTTTCGCAGGCACGAAGCCGACCTTCGACCGTTTTGGGAATACCGGTTTCATCCATTGCCAGTGCGATTATCGGAGTCTGGTAACGGTAGGCCAAGGGCACCACCTGTGCGAGGTTTTTCTCTTCGGCTTTAGTCGAATTGATCAGACTGGGCCTTCCATCTCGCCTTCGGAGACCTGCCTCCAGTACGCATGGATCAGCGCTGTCAATACAAAGAGGGGTCTCTATCTCTCCCTGGATCGTCTTAACCGCCCATTTAATGGAAACGATTTCGTCTTCCCGAGACCCAACGCCGGTTCCAACATTCACGTCTATAAAATCAGCCCCGGAGGCAGCCTGGATTTTTGCCATATCCAGAAGCCCGGTGCTATCCTGTTTAAGTACTATAGATTTTATGCCAGTAAGGGTGGCATTGATTTTTTCTCCAATGATAATCACAAAAATTCCTCATTTAGTCCATAACAAAGGATCTCAATCCAGGGATCTCCGTCTTTATCCTTTTTCTGAGGTCCGACATAACAGCAGGTTGCATCGGACTATTCAAAATTTCACTAACTATTTTAGTAGCCCGCTCAGTAGCATTTATAGAACCCGCAGCCTGCCATTTCGATCGTTCTTCGCGATCACTCAGACAGGGAACGTATTGCTCGGAGCGCATATGTTTTCGTGTATGTCGCGCAGAGACGAAGTGACCTCCCGGACCTGTCTTTTTTATCAAATCAAAGGCCAGGGTCTCATCATTCACTTCGATGCCCTCCACGGCCCGCATAACCATACCGATGATCTCGTTATCAACAACCAACTTGTCATAAGATGCCGTCATGCAAAATTCTAAAAATCCGGCTGCATCATGTATCCAGTTGCCTCCTGCCAGTGCCACCATCAAACTGGTAATTGCGGACTCATATCCTGTCTGTGCATCATTCACCTTGGCATCAGACATACCTGCGGTAGCATATATGGGGAGCTGATAGAACCTGGCCATCTGGGAGGCGGCCGCATTCATAAGCCCCATCTCCACAGCGCCTGAAAGATACTTCATGTCACGCAGGTCCGTGATGGAAGAAATGCAACCATACAGGGTGGGAGTCCCCGGACTGGTCAGCTGGGCCAGCATGACGCCGGCCATGGTGTCTACGTTTTGTACCACTAGGTTTCCAGCAAGAGTAATGGGTGCTGTCGCGCCGCAAAGGGGCTCTGTCGGCACCACTACCGGTATACGATTTCTGGCAGCTTCCATTGTAAGTTGCCCATAGCTTTCATCCAGCTTAAAGGGACTGATGGGACAGGTTACCATAGAGATAAAAGGCCGTTCCCGCAGCCTTTCAGGAGAACCTGCTATGATTTCAGCCATCTTGATGACGTTTTTTACGCCACTAACAGTATATACTCCACCCATTATATGCTTTCGAGTATGATTCAATGCAGCACCGAAGCGATTTACATCCACATCCTCCACAGGGAGATCACTGGGGTACACGTTGAGCATGTAAAAATGAATGTTATCCAGAGTGTTCACAATACGGGCCATATTTACAATGTCTTGCAGCAAGGCCCTACGGCAATTTAGAGATCCTGGATCCTGCACGTTCAGGGCCGTCCCTCCGGTTCCCATATAGACCCTGTCGCCTCCGACCTCACAATCCCACTCACCGTTTTCCTCACGACCACATAGCTGAATAACAGAAGGCGCTTTATGGATCAATTCTTCCACAAGATCCCCGGGCATTTTGACTATTCCGTGGGTATCCGCTACCTCGGCCCCTGCCTTGCGAAAAAGTTCCCTTGCTTCAGCAAAATTCACCTGAACTCCAACCTCGGCAAACACCCTAAGGCTGGTTTCGTGAATTTTTTTAATATCTTGATCAGTCAAAGGCCTGTATTGGCCTCCGGACAATCCCTTCTTGGCCCTAATCATATATTCTCACTGCCTCGACTCTAGATAGCATTTGTCTATATTAATTTTTATGCCCTTCTTGCTAAGCAATCAGTCTTTTTACAATGCCGACAGGGATTATAAGGCTGGAAAAAAGAACTCGAACAATGAACTAGACCGAAGACCCCTGAAACCGATTTGCGCGGCTGCATGAGGCAGGAATCGAGCAATTCAATCCCTGGAGGTTCTGAATCAAAAAGACTGAAGAGCTTTTTCTGTTCAGTGACTGGCCAATCGCAATAACCAGGACTGAAGCGTAAGGTGACTGACTTGTCTTCTGAAAAAAATGGCGCCCTCCTGCATTGATGAAACTGCTCAACCATATCCTCCACAGCCACAGAGCCCATAGCGTCCAAAACATAGGCCTCTGATAAACGATTTTGTGCTATGAGACCGTTAATTTCTTCTTCAATAATAGTCCCGATAGTAGCTACAAAGCAAACAATCTCATCCGAACCATCAAGAGCACTTGAAAGCTTTTGGCTCATAAAGGTTATACCTCCATGGATAGAGACTGACCTCTTGCCGATGTTCTCGATTTTTTCAATTTGATAGTGCAACCTGGGTAGGAGTAACTTATCCAATCTCTTGCTATAGCTCTCGAGTTTTGTGCTAAGCGAGTTAGAAAAACAATGACATCCACCTGCACCAAAATGCCTTGACAATTTATTGGTTCCAACGCTTGGATTTATTGTTATTGATTCCATCGCAGATACTCAAGCTTTTAACTAGTTTCTAAAAATGCGGCGTAATTAACCACACATCTTGTTGACAAAGGCTTCAATTAGCATAGGATTTACATATTATTTTTATTATAATAACACCAAATAGAAATATTTGAACTATAAGGATATAAAAGAGAAATATAAATTGTCAAGGCCCATCAAGCCGTTGCATGGTCCTATCATGGTCCCATCAAAGACTTACAGGCCCTGAGGGCTGTTCGAACTGCCTCCAAACAAGGTCCAAAGGAGACAGAAAATTTTGGCAATATGGTTTACTCTACTTGCAAATCATGAACATCGAGCATATTTGTGAGCTTTCTCAGGCTTCGAACTATCTCTTCTATCTCGCCTTTAGGAAGCCTTTTAAGCCCGTCTACGATCTTATGCTGTATAGGTGGTGGAGCATTATGTGCGAGGCCTCTTCCAACTTCTGTCAACTCAATCGTAATCACCCGACGATCAGAAGATTTTCTCATCCTTGTCACAAGCCCTTTCAGTTCCAAGCGATCAATGATCCCGGTAACCGTACTGGAACTAACCATAATTATCTTGGCAAT
>CAZPDU010000098.1:0-2483 GCA_964585405.1 uncultured Thermodesulfobacteriaceae bacterium
TAACCAGTCGTGGCGAATCCGGAGTACCCACCAGACGCATAGCTTCCCGGGGGACGCCTAATCCGCATTCCACTTCAGGGCAGACCGGCACAAACTCAAGAAATTTTCCTAAGGTATCAGTGATGAAACGATCCTGTTTATGTCCTCCGTCATAACGGACCTTTTGTCCCAGCAGGCAGGCACTGATTCCTAACTTTATCCTGTTCACCATGTTAAGAGATATAAATTACCTTAAATATATATTTTGATGTCCATATCAAATTTTGATTTGCAAGTCATTATAACTCATATAAGGAATTTTTTCGAAGACCTTGCGTTTCTCCCAGTCCAGATCGTGCACTCCTTCCAGCCCCGGACAATACCGGTAAAGATATCACTTCTGAAAAACATGAATTATACCAGCTCCGGAAAGAGGTCAGACATTTGAAGATGGAGCCTGCCCTGGGGCTTATATGCCGCAAGGCGGATCTATCATGTCAATCCTGTAGATAGTGTCCGAATGGTTTTTTACATACTTGCAGATTCTTTTTGTCAGACAGGATTAACAGGATTACACGGATTTTTCTCAGTTTTCAGAAAGAAACTGAGAAAGGGCAAAAATGGCCTGATTATTCATAAATCCTGTCTTATTCAAATACGGAAAACTTATTTTTTCCTTTGAGTTTGTATTTCCCAAGTCCTCTGTCCAGGGCCACTTTCTTGAAAATCTGCACGGCAGATTTATTCAACCTGGTCAATGAAGCCCCGGACTTTCACGTTTTTCTTCTCTGATCTCCCTGAACGACAAGATTTGGTATATATTTTTGCAATATACTCATTAGGAGATATATTATTATTTTGAATAGCTACTTTTATATCAAGCCAGGGCTGAAAAGGATTTGTATACATGGAAAAAACAACAGCAAAGGTGTTTGTGAGCGGTAGGAGCCAGGCCGTCCGTATCCCGAAGAAATTCCGTTTTAATACCAACGAAGTTTTTGTTGAGCAGGAAGGAGATCGTATAGTCCTCACGCCAAAACCAAAGTCCTGGGATCAATATTTTGCCGGAGGAAAGACTTTTAGTGATGACTTTCCAGATCACATTGAAGATTTATTACCCGAAGAACGCGAGGGGTTTTGATGAATTACCTGCTGGATACAAATGTCTGTATTGCCATTATCAAGAAGCGCCCTGAAGAAGTAAAGGCAAAACTATTGAAAATTCCAATCGGAGAAACTGGGATATCGAGTATCGTGCTGGCGGAACTGTGGTATGGAATCAGACTGTCCAGGAAGCGCGAACATAACGAGGCTACGTTAAATGAATTTCTTGAGTATGTGATTGTATTGGACTGGCCGGAACAGGCCGCACCTGAATATGGAATGATTCGAGCGCATCTCAAGAAAAATGGAGCTCTTATCGGGGCCAACGATCTTCTGATCGCTGCTCATGCATTGGCGCTGGATGCAGTATTGGTCACGGATAATGTCAGGGGATTTGAGTGTATACCAGGCCTGAAAATGGAGAATTGGATCTCTCATTAGCCAGACAGGATTAACAGGATTACACGGATTTTTCTCAGTTTTCAGAAAGAAACTGGAGAAAACTCAATCTGCGTATGCAAAAGGAACTTTACTTTATCAGCCCCGGATTTTTTCGCCGGAAGGCGGATTAGGTCTTGTGCCTTTCATCTGGAAAGGTAGAAGATAAATTAATATTGTAATAAACGCTGTCTTCACCGGTGGCAATGTAGCGCAGCGGAATAGCCATCCGAGCGAAAGGCATTGTTAACCGCCAATTATTTCATTCAAACCTTCAATAATTAGAGCCAATTCTTCATCAGATGCTTTTCCTATTTTTTTGCCGATTCGTTTAGTTGAAAGGATTCGAATCTGACTGATCTTTACCCAGGATTTCTTGGGTAGTTTGGTATCGACTAGCTCCATGGTCAACGGATACCCAGCTTTTTGTGGCTGACTGGTGATCGCCACAGCAATCACAGTGCCTGATTTTTCATTGAATACATTGTGGCTTAAAATAAGAACAGGGCGTAAGCCGCCCTGTTCACTACCAATTACTGGATTCAAGTCTGCCCAATGTATGTCACCCCTTAATATTCTGGCCATTCTTCCAACTCCGATGAAAATCCCTCCTCCGCTAAGGATTGTTCGAATTCCGGATCTAACTTCGCACACTCCTGGGCAAGGCGGCTTTTCTCAATGCGCATTAATTTTTCCGTAACAGCCACCTGGATAGCTTTGCTACGGTTGGGAAAAAATTTCGATTTAACGAGAATGTCCAAACGTTTAAGGGTATTATCATCTATTGTAATTGCAATTTTTGATGCTGCCATTTTATCCACCTCCGGTATGACAATATATCATACCATGGTGGGTTGCAAGCCTAGTTTTCATGACGGTTAATGGGCGAATTGAGCGGTAACCGCAGACGGTGCGGACAGGAGAAGGCGAAGCCTTCTCCGTTTAGCACCACCAAGGCGGCA
>CAZPDU010000099.1:0-9483 GCA_964585405.1 uncultured Thermodesulfobacteriaceae bacterium
GCATGCGTCAGAGACATATCGCATATTGAATTGATAATCCTGGGAATCCCTCTGGACAATTCAGCTATATATTTAACGGTTTCTCTGGCAAAAATGGGATTTGCAGAGTTGTATCCAGCTACTTTTAACCTATGCTCTATATAGTTTTCCACTTCTTCAGGGGCCAGTGCCGAGAGGTGAAAATAAACAGATATCCTCTGTGTAAGCTGGGAGAGGGACGGATGGGCAAGACGCTCTCGTAACTGGGGCTGTCCAACAAGGATAATCTGCAGGAGAAAATCACTCCCGATTTCCAGATTAGACAACATTCTGAGTTCTTCAAAGGTCTCCAGGGAGAGGTTCTGTGCCTCATCGACCATGATTATGCAACGTTCCCCCTTGGTATACTGTTTGAGGAAATGTTCTGACAGGGTCTCAAAAAGATCACTCTTGCCCTTTGTGGGTGAGTTCAATTCAAACTCTTTCACCAGCATTTCCAGAAATTCCTGAGGGCCTAGATTCGTGTTAAAGAGCATGGCAATATTGAGAGAATCCTTTACTTTCTCAAAAAGGTAATTGAGAAGAGTTGTCTTTCCCGCCCCCACATCACCGGTAAGGGCTATAAAACCCACATTATGAACAATTCCGTATTCCAGATGGGTAAAAGCAAGGTCGTGTACTCGGCTCAGATACAGAAAGTCCGGATCAGGGGAGAGAATGAAAGGCCTTCGTTTAAAACCGAAAAATTTTGTATACATAATCTATAAGCGTTCACAGAACGCTGAAATTGGAAATTGGGAATTTTTCAAAGCTAGATCCTAATGGCTAATAGCTCAATTCTGGCTGTCTAATAGCGGTAATAGTAAGACATGGATTCGAACCATTTTGAGTCGTTCAAGACCGTTCCCAGCAATTTATCTCTGGGAACGAGATTCATGACGGTTTCTATACTGTCCTGGGATGTAAAATCAGATCTTGCCACCAGTAGTATTGCATCCACGTATTCCGAAAAAATGAGCGGATCAGGACAGGTATTCAGCCCTGGCGAATCAAAGATGATATAGCGATCAGGATATCTTTCCTTCAATTCTTTGACCAGGGACTCCATCCTGGACGAACCGATCACCTCAGGGGCATTCAGCATCCTTCCTCCTGCAGGAAGAACCGTTAACTTATCAATGTTGGGGCTTACAAAAATTTCCTCTAGACTGAGTTTATTTTCAAAATAATCCTTTAATCCCTTTATATCACTTTCCAACCCGAGGAGTCTGTGGATTGATGGTTTTCTGAAATCGATATCTACCAGGAGAGTGGTCTGGCGAGTATCCTTTGCCATGCTGATGGCAAGGTTCACTGAGACCATACTCTTTCCCTCTTCCGAATCGAATCCGCTCACCTGTATGGTGTTGTGCCCACTGCTTCTGGTACGGTGCAGAATTCTTGTGCGTAAAAGCTTGAACTGATCGGTAACAGGATGATCTTCATCAATGGAGACGATCCTGTTTTTTTTGAGAATCTCGGGGGAAATTTTAACGAGTCTGGTCTTAAAATGCTTAGGGGCGGCAACTTGTTCCGCTCTTTCCGTCTCAGTCTCCTGCGATTCCATATACCGGTCCGTTGCAAATCCCTGTGTCTTCGCTTTTTCCAGGGCCTTTTTTATCTTACTCATATTCGCCTCTCACTAAAAAAGTTTGGAGTGCCTGAAGTGAGCTAAAATTAAAATTTTTTCCCGATAGATGTGAAAATTGCACGCAACTCACTGCATTCTCCATGCTCGGGTTTTACTTTTTCCCGGGAGAGCCAATTTGCCTCTACAATCACTTCTAACCAGTATTGTGTTTCACTGGCTTCGCTTTCGCAAATTTTAATCTTATTTTTAAAATCGGCCTTGCTCCTGGCACGATTGCCTTCCCTGTAATTTGCCTCGACAGAAGTTCCCGACTTTGTGATCTGGTTCCGTATTACCTTCGCTTCAGGTGTATTTGGCAAAGTCATCGACAGGTGAATTATTCTTACAGCAAATTTTCGAGTCCGTTCCTCATTTTTAGCTCTTAGAAGTTTAAAGTGTTTTTCCCTTAACTTCAGCTCACTTCAAACTTAAGGCACTTCAACCTATGGGAAATCTTGATTGAACTAAACGTACTAATTTTGCATAGAGAAAATATATATCCATGACAAAAAAGTGAAAAAGGAGCAAAGCAAGGGCAATGCCGCCTATGGCGGTTCCGGTCCAAATAATTGTCCTTTTCTTCTGCCTGTCTTCATCTTCGGATGTAACAATCGAGGGTATTATGGATAATACGGGAACCCCTGTAAGCCTTTCCATTATCTCGATATCTCTCACACTTTTATTCGAATATTCCCTCAACGACGCTGCTCCGACTGAACATCCCATGCCCATTACGATTCCGATAAGGATAATTGCCAGCCTGTTTGGCTTATCCGGTTTTTCCGGGAGAAACGCGGGTTCGATGATCTTAAATGTCTCTCCCAGCTGGGCCTCTTCCATCCCCTGTGAGACTTTAGCAGTCAGCAGTTTTTGCTGAAGTACCTGATAATATGCCTTTGTATTCTGATAATCTGTGTCAAGTTCATTATATTTCTTTGCAATTTCAGGCATTGCATGCAGTTTTGCATACACTTCCTCCATCTGTGTTTCCAGACGGTCTTTCTCTGTCTTCAAGGAAGAAACAGACATTGTTATCTTATCCATATCGCTCTTGAGCGTTATGTAGGAGGGGCTGGTAGCATCTGTGGTTATCTCGGAATTGCCTTGAGCGTTAGCGTCAAGTGAAGCGATTTCCTCCTTTACTTCGTTCAGTTCCTTTTCAGCTGTCTTTACGCTGGGATGGTTTTCAGAGTATCTTGATCTGAGGTCAGCCAGTTTCAATTCAAGTTCATCCAGGTGCAATCTAAGTTGTCCGATATTATCTCCGTCCCCTACCTGCTCTTCCAGCAGGGATATTTCTCTGTTCTTGGACAGGATCAGAGGGTGCTTATTGGAATATTTGGACAGGAGCTGCGTCCGCTCAAGTCTTGCCTGCTGGAGTCTTTGTTTGGGGCTCAGAATCCGGTCTGTTGTGTCCGAATAAGGATCAAGAGATGCCAGGCGGTTTTTAAGGGCTGCCTTTTGTTCCTCCATTAACCGGATCTGCATATTGATGTTGCTGATATCTGAATTCAGCTTTTCAACCTTCTGCATATTGAGGTTGGTGAATTCAGGGAGTTTTTCCAGGTGCTTTTTCCGGTATTCAGCCAGTTCCGTGTCCAGGCTGTCCATTGACGATTTAACTTCTTTCAATTGTTCTTCCAAAAATTTTGTGGTTTCCAGAGCATACTTTTCCCTGGATTCAATATTCTTTTCCAGGTAATAAGATGATATCTCGTTTGTGACCAACTGGGCCTTTTTGGGGTCTTCATCACTATAAGAAAGGGTAAAAGCAATAGTCAGAAGAACCGGCCTGCTTTGGGTTTCCTTATTTATTTCAGCGTTTATAGGCTCCAGCACAATCCGAGTGCGAATCCTGTCAACCAGTTCTTCAGTGGTCAATTTTTCACGTTTATTCGGTAACAAATCATACTTTTTTATAAGATCGAGTATCCTTGAACGGGACATTACTTCCTGGGTTATGGTATTGATTCTCTGCTCTGCATAACCGGTAACAGTGGAAGAGACCATAGTAGAAGGTATCTGTTGACTCTGAATGAGAATAGTTGCCGTAGATTTATATGTATTAGGCAAAATAAGGCAGATGATACCTGAAAGGATCACAATGGATACAAATGGTAAAATCAACCACCATTTACATCTCTTGATAATCTCCTTAATCCTGGTTATATCCTGTCCCTGTTCCATATCGGGGGGAACCTCCAAAATAAAATACCTGATCTGTTATCTCTCACGTAATGCCTTGATTTTTAAAAGCTGAATGCTAATGGCTAACAGCTAATCGCTCAACTAAGTTATTAGACTAATGCTGCGCCAGCAAACGCGGGTATCCACATGAAACAGTTATCCATCCCCTGAATCTGTCCCTGTCATAATCATTATCATTATATTCGGTTTCCTCTTGGCCATATTCGTATGACAGGCCGAAGCTGACAGTCAGGTTACTGGTAAGTCTCCAGCTTAAGTAAGGTGAAACCCTGATATAATCAGTATCTTCTTCTATTGGATCATCTTCGGTAGTTGTGTCGTAGCCGATTCGACAATTACCTGAAACCGTTTCGCTCAGTCGATATTTCAGAGTAGTCC
Organism: uncultured Thermodesulfobacteriaceae bacterium; assembly: GCA_964585405.1. Taxonomy (GTDB): domain Bacteria; phylum Desulfobacterota; class Dissulfuribacteria; order Dissulfuribacterales; family UBA3076; genus UBA3076. The sequence goes on from CAZPDU010000099.1 coordinate 4,235, forward strand.
TTATATAGTTTCTTTCGATACCCCTTGCTTCGATCGAATTATAGTGTTCCCTTCCTGCAGCGACCACTGTAGAAAAACGATCAGTCCAGTCGTTATTGAGCTCAAAGTTGAAGATAAATCCGTCATCTTTCCACGTATGCCCTTCTTCCACCGGTTCGAGGATCACAAAGCCGGTATCGGGATGGATAATAAAATTGACATCCTGAACGCTGTACTTGGTCCTCGTGTACCTATATCCCGCTCCAAGTAAGAGGTAGGTGGTTTCGCTCAGATCTCTCCGCCAGTAGAGACTACCTGTAAATGTCCTGATATTCGCGATATCTTCATAATCTGCATCGTAATAATCGATGAAAAGGCCTGCGCTGTCCTGAAGATTAATGGTCCACACAGGGTTCACATTGATCTGCCACAGGTCAAGATCAGGATACGGACCATCAGGATAATGATTGAAGTTCCCTCCTCCGCCTAAGGTCAGAGAGAATGTGTCGCTTAAGGCATACGTACCGGAAAGGTCAATACCGTATAGATACCGGTCTTCCCTGATGCCCACCTGTCCTGCCCTTTCCAGTTCCGTTTCTAGAATTTCGTCCTTTCTGAATGTCCCGTTCAGTGTAGTAAAGAATTTAGGGCTCCATCTGCGATCAAAAGAGGCCCTGTTGTCAGTGTTTATGGTATCCAGATCCTCGTATTTGCAATATTTCTCTGCGATTACAGTAGAATCAAGGCTTAGTCGTGTCTGGTCCGTCTGGCCCATGAGCTGCATTTTTGGTTTTATGGAGGTAATGAAGTCTTCCAGAGTAGCCCTTTCCGTAAAAAGGACATTGTCGTTATACTCCTCTGACACCTCTATTTCAGGATTGAAAGACCAGTCCGCCGCATTGGTCGCTTTTCCGGAGAGGACGAAGAGACAGACAAAAGATAGCATTAGGCACAGGGCCTCTTTAAGGCACAAGGACTACATCACCCCTTTCAAGCAGTATGTTCTGCTGCAAATTTTCCCCCTTTTTTACTTCATTATAATTAAACGGCAACCGAACGGTCTTGTCCTCATGGTATCGTATGATATTAATCCCGTCTTCCTTGGCAAAAGTTGACAGACCTCCGGCCATGGCCAGGGCCTGCAGCACACTGAGCGTCTTGGAGACATTGAACATGCCCGGTCTTTCCACCTTTCCTATTACGTAATACTGGAGGCTCCCCAACTGGGAGACAATAACCGTCGCGCTGGCTTCGGGAATAAAGGTACGGATCTTTTTCTCAAGCAGGGCCTTTACCTCCGTTGTGGTCTTTCCTGCAACCGTAAGATTCCCCACCAGGGGAAAAGAGACATTGCCGTCAGGGCATACCACCAGTTGCCTCGCAAGCTCCTCTTCACCCCAGATTGAGATCTCCAGTACATCAGCGGGTGCGATAATATAATCACCAGCCATGGAATCTTTATCAAGCATAAAGCCCATAATGGACAGCACCAGGAAACATATCAACGCACAATAAGCGATATTTTTCATGTTCATCTCCTATTTATTTTTGATCTGTATATTTTGTCGTTATTAAATCTATATATACCTGTCACTGACCCTAACAATATTGCTACATGAATAATCCACGTAGAGTTATCACGGAAAAGGTGACCAGCGCCGCAAGGCTCAGACCCTCCAGTTTGCCTCTAAGTTCTCCAATCAGGACTTCGTAGCTGAAAAATAATACTATTATTTTGGATGCCAGCATTCCTATATGATAGCTCTGAATCCTCTGGTCCGGCAGCATGGGTACCAGAAGTACAATAAAAAGGATAAGAAAGTCCATGGGACTGACCTTAAATCCCTTTTGCCGCCTGGTGAATTTCAGGGTTGCTATTACGAAAAACGCCAATATAAGTAAGCATAGATCATAGGCCAGCGTATATTGATGTGTCATCCAGGTCACGGCGTTTTTTTCACCTAGATATACTAAAGACGGTATGGTGAAATACATTGTGACCCTCAGTGTATCACCCAGCCATTCTTTTTTAAATATATAGGAGGAGGCAACCAGAATCAAAAAGAGCGCTGCGAGAAAAGAAAAATATTCGGGAATAGTATGGGGCATAAACGCAGTGAAAAGGACCAGTGCGGGCAGTCCCAGCTTTACTGTTAAAAAACACGACCTGATCAGTATTCCCCTTTCCTTCAGTATACTTAGCTTGCCCTTGAATACCTTATCTATGATATCATACCGTTTTATTCTGTAATCGGATCTTTCCGCATATATAAAAAATACAAGTATTATTGCGGAAAAGATTGCATAACCGCTTAAAAGCAATCTGTCAGAAGAAGAACTGAAAAAAAGTGCGGAAGTAACCAGGATAGATTGAATAATATAGATCAAAAATACCGCTTCCGTATGAAAAAAGCCAAGGCTGAGAAATTTATGGTGGAGGTGATTTTTGTCGGCCATAAAGGGTGACCTGCCTTCTGCAATACGCTGTGACATCACCGTCAGGGTATCAAGTATGGGAAAGCCGAAGAGGATTAAAGGCAGTACAGGGCTGAGAGAAAAACTTTCCTGGGTCAGTTTTATAGCCAGGACAATCCCGGAAAATCCAAGTAATTGATTTCCCGTATCCCCCATAAAAATGATCGCCGGATAGGTATTGAATCTCAAAAAACCGAAAATAACGCCAACCATTGAAACGGCCAGAAGTAAAATGGTAAACATTCCTTCTTTGTAAGCCAAATAGGCAATACAGGAAAATATAAGGAGACATATTCCCCCTGCCAGACCATCCAGGCCATCGGAAAGGTTAATGGCATTTGTGACTCCAACTATGATAATGAAGGTTAACAGAAAGGATGACCAGTCACTGAGGCATAGACTGCTTGGAATGAGGGTACCTAAAGTTACTATTTTCACCTTGCCGTAGAAAATGATAATGAGAGCACCCATGATCTGACCGGTGAACTTGCTTTTATACCCCAGTCCTGTCAAGTCATCTATAAAGCCGAAGAGTACAATTATTCCGGAACCAATGAGGAAGGCGTTTACAAAATCGTTTTTCGGCAGAAGAATGAGGGTGGTAATGAAGACGCCTAATGCCATGGAGACCCCGCCTAGTCTTGGTATAGATCTTTCGTGCACCTTTCTTTGATTCGGAATATCCATGGCATGGAGCCGGATCGAAAACTTTGAAACAAGCGGTACCAGAGAAATAGTGAGAAAAATAGAAAAAAACAGGGTGGTCATGATAAGAGACATTGAATGTTAGTTTTACCTGATTTAAGTGATTAGCTGTTAAGGTTATTTTTTTATATCTAAAACGATCGGTGCAAGGTTCAGGGTTCAGGGTTCAAAGGTTCAAGGTTCAAGGGTTCAGGGTTCACCGTTCAGGGTTACCTTTCTTTCATTGACTGTGCGGGTTAGGTCTTGGGCCAAGTGCCATACCCTAATATCCTCAAATCGTTTTCATGATACCTTCTCCATTCAGAACTCACGAATCAACTGTTTTTAACTTCTGAACCTTTGAACCCATTAACGGTTACAGGTTATTTTTTCATAGATACTGATTCAGAATGGGGACAATCTCCCGCACAAATCCCTGTAATCTCTCTTCTGCCTTTTGGGGTGCCTCTCCTTCGTAGACAGGGGTTATCACACGTACAAGCGCACCGTCCGTCCTTTGTTTTGTGAGCGCATCCCAGAAATTGTAGATCTTCAACTGGTATGCATTGGTCAAGATACGCCCTCTCTGCGGAAACCAGTAATAAGAAAGCTGTCGGTACACCCCTTTTTGCGTGTAGGCGCGACGAACACGCATAGTGCCGCCATGAAATCCAGGGGTGGAAATATCGATTTCTCCTGCCTGGTTGAAGATCCATCCGCTGCCTGGAAGACACGTGCCTGGCGAGTGGATCGATTCCCCTTTCCGCTGTGACTCGTAATAGGCCGCATAGAAATTCACTGAACTTCCCATGGGATCTTCGTAATTTACAATCACATAATCGCTCAGGTCCAAGGCATCGATAAATTTCTGTTCCATAAATTCACGTGTGCCTGTCCAATTATCGATTTTTAAAGGAAATTCATTCAGAGGCCTCTTTATGGGAATATTTTCCCTGAATTCCACCGTGTTGAAGACAGCCAGCGTAATCCCCAGCAGGATAACAGCTACGATAAACTGGGGCGGGGAAAAGAAATTTCGAATTTCGAGTTTCGAATTTCGAGTTTCCTCTCCCATCTCCTCCCTCGTTTCCTCTCCTTTGGCCTTTACCCTTAATTTTTCTCCTGTCTCCGGAAAAAACCTATTTAATAACCATATTTCAAGTAAGAGGATGCCGAGTGAAAACATGAAGATAAACCAGCCTGAGAATCCATGGAAAAAACCCTCGGCAATGTTCGTTCCCCATATCTGATAGAGCATTCCTGCCAGGGCGATGCGCAGACCATTGGTAATAATGGCAAGTGGCGCGGTTGACAGAACAATAAGTGAGCTTTTCCAGAACCTGGTCCTGTAAAAATAGGCAATCAGGACTCCGAGCAGAATAAGGGGGAAAAAATACCGCAAACCACTGCATGCATCCACTACCTGCAGCTGTGTGTATCCAAGGTCTATGATATTTCCTTCCCTGTGTGCGGACATCCCCCAGAGTTGCATTATAGCAACACCCAGCTCGGATGACAGGAGCTTGAGACGCAAGGTGATTTTGGTATTAAGGAATTGGGGAAGAGGGAACATGGCAAGAGATATAAAGAGGGGAAACCATATCTGCTTCAGCTTGCGCCAGCCCATGTGCAGCCAGCATAGTCCGACTGCAACCAGCCAGGAGGATATAAAAAGTGTATAGTACTCTCCCGCGAGTTCACCCATCCATAAAAAAAGAAGCCCTAATAAAAGGGGGACAAGGCCTGCCCAGGAAGGATAGGATACTTTCTGCCTTAGGCTGTTTCTGTTTTCCCATATCAGGTATAGAATAATAAAAGGTACGATATAGCAGTAAGTGTAATCTGCTCCACCCCATACAGAAATCATATACTGATAAGAAGAATAATACAGACTTATCAACAGTAAGCCGTATAAGAGACCCTTCAGAAAGGATTCTGGTCTTATATTTTTTAATAAATTCATGCTTTAACCCGGGTTGAGCGGTTCAACGTTCAGGATTCACGTTTGAAGAGCCTTAAATAACTGATATCAAGCGGTCAATCTAGGTACTATACTCTAAAGTGATGTATCTTTATAATCTTTAAACCCTGAACCCTGAACCCTGAACCCT
>CAZPDU010000100.1:0-10861 GCA_964585405.1 uncultured Thermodesulfobacteriaceae bacterium
TGGATCGATTTTACCCGTACTCACAGGTGAATAAAAACTGAATATATATTAAAATAAAGTAGTTAGATTGATTTCATCTGGAAATAATATTGAGTAAACAGAACATATGAGTATTATTGTTGGAGGTTAATTTATGCCTATTTATGAATATGAATGCGAATCATGTGGAAAAATTATAGAGAGCTGGCAGAAATTTTCTGATGAACCACTCGGCATATGTGAGTCCTGTGGCGGCAAATTACACAAGCTGATTTCTCATTCCTCATTTCATCTGAAGGGTAGCGGCTGGTATGTAACTGATTATGCCGGTAAAAAGACTGGAATTGCAGATACCACAAAGTCTGAGCCAAGTCCTGATAAAAAAGGCAAAAAGGATACTGATTCTTCTTCCGGCTCATCGGTCAACGGTTCATCTAATACTACTCCCTGATCAATTTATATATGAGGTGGCGGCTTTTGAGGCTGCCACCTTTCGTCTTTTCTACGCCTTGTCATCGGCAAAATCTTGAGTCTTGTAAGCGGCTCCATTTGTGATATGGCCGCAAAAAGACACAAATATGGAAAACAAAGGCAGATTACATTAATATCAGTTGATGATAAGCAATTTTTTAGTGGGTCACAATAAATAACTCTGTATCCCTGAGTCATTAACCTGTTAATGCCCATGTTTTTTATTATCCTCCTGTTATTATTGACCGAATAGAAGACTAGATAGTTTTTATCAGTGCTTTTTTGAGGTTTGCCATGAAATATTTGTGGCAGTCAATGTCATCTGCCTTTAGAGAGAGAAAAAATTTAGAATTTGCTTACACATGTCGACGTCAGGGGTCTTTGAAGTTCTTTAACAAAATCGGCTTTAGTTTATTTTTTCTTGTTTTTCCACTATTTTTTAATTTAACAGGTTGTGGACATCGGCACATACCGCCCCCATTATCACCGAAAACACCTGTCCGGGAATTACTTGCAACTCAGCGTCCCTATGAGATTAATGGACATATTTACTACCCCTTGCCCTGTGCCGAAGGCTTTGTAGAAGAAGGGTATGCATCTTGGTATGGAGATGAGTTCCACGGAAGACCGACCGCCAGCGGTGAATTATATAATATGTATGCTATAACCGCGGCCCACCGTACGTTACCTATGAATACATATGTAAAGGTGGTCAATCTTGAAAATGGCAGGGAAGTTGCAGTCAGGATCAGTGATCGAGGGCCTTTTGTCAAGAACAGGATTATAGATCTCAGCTATGGCGCTGGTAAAAAGCTGGACATGATCGGACCGGGGACGGCAAAGGTCAGGCTAGAGGCTCTCGGAGAGGTTCAGTTGAGTTCCGGTGCACTCGTTGGATTTAAGTCGCACCCTGATTTCAGAATCGGAGAATTTTATGTACAGATAGGGGCATTTTTGGAGCCTGCCAATGCCTATGCCCTCAGGCGGAAAATGACCAGATATTATAAGAATGTGGTCGTTTTTCGCCAACCAAGAGGAGATCAGATATTTTATAGGGTACAGATATTTGCAGCAACTGATTATAATGCGGCCAAAAATTTTGAAACCCGGCTTGAAAGCTTGGGTTTCCCAGATGCCTTTCTGATTTCAAGATGAGGTGGAGAGGTATGTATATTGCTTGACAGTAGTTGCAGCGGGCCGTAATTTAAAAAATGTAGAAGTTTCTATTTTGCGCACTGATTACACGGATGGCGGCGACATTGGTATGGTTGATCACTGAAATCCGCGTCTCAGATCTTATAGCTCGTTCAAGCGGATTTAGATTCGCATGTATAATCGAGTAATTAAAATTATTTTTTGATTATTAACCTTAAATGAATTAATTTTTCAAAACAGGATATTGTCGGAGGTATTATTGTTGAGGAAAAAAATTTTCGATTACAGTTTTGCAAAGAGGCTTGAAGGTGATTCGGGTTTCACCCTGATTGAACTCCTTGTAGTTGTAATAATTATAGGGCTTTTAGCTTCTCTGGTAGCACCCAAGTTTTTCGGAAAACTGGCTATGAGTAAACAGAAGACCGCAAAGGCCCAGATCGAACTCCTTGGTGCTGCCCTCGATGAGTTTCGTCTGGATAATGGTCGTTATCCCACTACTGAACAGGGTCTTTCCTCTTTACGAGAGAAGCCGGAGGATCTTGAAAACTGGGCTGGGCCATATATGCCAAAAGCCATTCCAAAGGATCCATGGGGGCACGAATATGTCTACACAGCTCCCGGAGAACACTATGACTATGATCTTGTCAGTTACGGCCGTGACGGAGAGCCGGGTGGAGAGGATGAAGATGCAGACATAGTAAGTTGGGAGTGAAATAATTGGGTAATTTGGTGGATGTTAAAAACGTAGGGTCCTTCCTGGGATCTCTGGTCAACTGGAAAGACAAGAACAAATTTAAAGACCCGGGTGAGATGAAGTCTTCTTTGCCTGAATCAAATTCAGGGCAGGTGTCAGAGCCTGTATTTCCCCAGATAGATGCGTCTGATTTCCCTGACAAGCCGCCCATGATAAATGGCTTGTCCCCCCAGGCGATGAGGCAGTGGCGAGTTGTCACATTATCTATAGATGACTCAGAAGCCAGGGTGGCCATGACCACGCCCCAGGATCTTTATCTGAGAGAACTCCTTGAAAATATCTATCAGAGACCGGTACGCCCTTTTCTTGCCAGTGAAGAGGATATACTTGCTGCTATCTACAGATGGTATGAAGCCGATATAGATTTGGCAAATGAGGATTCTGAGGACGGATCCCCTGCTGTCGATGAGCTATGGGACGATCCCGAACAACTGCGGGACCTTGCTTCTGAGGCCCCTGTGATACGTCTTGTAAATCATATTATCAGTCAGGCCCTTGAGATAAAGGCGTCAGACATACATTTTGAGCCATTCAGGGACGCTTTTAAGGTAAGGTTCCGTATAGATGGAGTCCTGCACGACATTGAGACGGTCTCAAAGAGGCTTCAGCCGGCAATTACTTCCCGTTTGAAGCTTATGGGCAAGATGAACATCGCAGAGATGCGTTTGCCTCAGGATGGTCGGATAAAAGTCCGAGAGGGTCAACGAGATATAGATATCAGGGTCTCTGCCTTGCCGACCCTCTTCGGAGAGAGTGTAGTACTCAGGCTTCTCAATCGGGAGGAGGTCAAACTGGATCTGGAAACCCTGGGGATTTCATCCGATATATTGGGGGATTTTGAAAAGATAATTTTAAGGCCATATGGGTTGATATTGGTCACCGGTCCGACAGGCAGTGGTAAGACCACGACTCTTTACGGGGTGATGAACCGTATCAACGCCCCTGACAAAAAAATTATAACAGTAGAAGATCCGGTTGAGTATCAGTTAGACGGTATAAATCAGATCCAGATCCGACCTAAAATAGGGTTAGACTTTGCCTCCGCCCTTCGTAACATCCTTAGACAGGATCCTGATGTGATACTTGTCGGAGAGATCAGAGATGCTGAAACTGCCGAAATTGCAATACAATCAGCCCTTACCGGGCATCTTGTTTTTTCTACTCTTCACACAAATGATGCATCTAGTGCCATTACCAGGTTGCAAGAGATGGGCGTTGAGTCTTATCTTTTGTCTTCCTGTTTACTCGCAGTGATGGCTCAGAGGCTGGTAAGGAAGATCTGCCCGCACTGCAAGGCTGCCTATGAGCTGCCGCCTGGTTTTTTCGAGGAGGTAGTCCAGGTCCTTGGGGTAGACAGTACTCAGGCTCCATCCAAGGTCTGGCGGGGTAAGGGCTGCGCAAGTTGCGCCAATACTGGATTCTCCGGTCGTACAGGTATATATGAACTTATCCGAATAAATGACGAGATAAGGCGGCTGATAGTCAAGGGCGCTGACAGTAGCTTAATACTTTCCCAGGCCCAATCAGCGGGCATGAGGACTCTCCGTCAGGATGGTCTGCAAAAAGTCATTGCAGGCCAGACAACCTTTGAAGAGGTCATGAGGGTCACTAATTGATTGATTGAGTTGATGATTATTTGAGAATGCCTACCTTTACGTACGAGGCCCTGGATGTTAAGGGCCAAAAGATTGAAGGCACAGACGAGGCCGCAAGCCGGGATCTCTTGATCTCCAAATTAATTGCCCAGGGTCTTCAGCCTGTTAAAGTTAAGAGGTTAAAACAGTTCTATGCTTTTTGGACCAGGAAAGCGGTAAAGTTCAGCCACGACGATCTCCTTTATTTTACCAGGGAGTTGTCTGATCTTCTGGAGGCTGGTGTGCCTCTTGAGCGTACGTTGGCTATCGTGGAAGATGCTGCAGAGCAAGAAAATATACGTGCACTGATTAATACCATAAGACAGGATATCCACGGGGGTAAAAAGCTGTCAGAGGCATTGTCCTCTTATCCGGACATATTCAACCGCCTCTATGTTAATATGGTGCGGGTAGGCGAGCTGGGAGGTGTCCTACCCATGGTTCTTAAAAGGCTGGACGGTTTTATCGAGCGTTCGAGAAATATTCGAAAATTCATTATTACTTCATCAATCTATCCGGGTATCTTGGCCCTTGTCGGCATTTTATCAGTCTTTATATTAGTAACTTTTGTTGTGCCGAAGTTCGGCCAGATCTTTGAAGATCTTAATCAGCCTATGCCCATGGCCACCAAGTTAATCGTTGCGGCCAGCATGTTTCTACAGTCATGGTGGTGGTTGTTGACCTTGATTATTCTTTTGCTTAGTGCGGGTTTTTATTCCTATGTCAAGTCACCTGAAGGGAGGGTCTGGTGGGATAAGGTGGTACTTCGTCTGCCCCTGGCCGGAGCTATGTTAATGAAGATAGAACTCGGTCGGCTGGCCCGTACATTGGGCACCTTGCTTGAGAGCGGTGTCCCCATACTAAAGGGTATTTCCCTTTCGGGAGAAGTAGTCTCTAACAGTGTTATTCGAAGTTCTGTAGAGGGTCTTTATAAGGGAGTACGTCAGGGAAAAAGCCTCAGTCAACTTATGAAACAAACAAGTGTTTTTCCCTCACTTATGGTGCACTTGGTGGCTATTGGAGAGGAAACAGGCGCTATGGGGCCCATGCTTTTAAAAATTGCAGATGATCTTGAAGAAAAGGTTCAGCATGACACCAAGGTCTATTTATCCCTTGTTGAACCTATTACCATAGTGCTGATGGGAATTATTATTGGCGGGATTATCCTTTCTATGCTACTTGCTATATTCGGTATTAACGATGTGGCTTTATAAAAGATCTAAGATTGAAGATAGAAGCTCAAAGGGTTTTACTCTTGTAGAGCTTCTTGTAGTGCTGGTCATGATAGGTATCTTTAGTTCTATGGTTTTTGTATCTGTCGTCGGCGGGCTACTCCGGTCTGAAGAAAATGTTTTTATACAGTCTTTTACACAGACCCTGGTCCGGGCCAGGTCGGCAAGCCTGGGCAGAGGCGATGCAGTCAGGTTTTTTATTGATGGGGATAACAGGACCTTTTGTGTTGAGGGCCTTAAATGGCAGCATATCCCGAAGTCTATAAAGGTAGAAGGCGAGGGAGTAGGGGAAGTGGGACCAGGTATTCATGCAGTGACCTTTTATCCTGATGGAAGTTCAAGCGGTGGAGAAATCGACCTCAAATGGGAAGGAGGTCGCATAGACCGGATAGTGATAGACAATTTCCTCGGACTGATCCGGGTGGAGCGTATTTTATCGTGATAATAACCAGATCTTCATCAGGTTTTACCCTTATAGAGGTCTTGGTTGCTACAGTAATAATGGGTATCGCGCTTGGGGTATTGGTATCGGGCTTTGCACAGGGACACCGACAAGCCTTTAGAGGGGATATGGCCAGGGAGGCAGCGTACATAGCGGAGTCTGTACTTTATGAATTATCTCATGATTTTGAATCACTTTCTTCAATTGAGGAGGATGTGGAGGGTAAAGCTGGATGGAGCTACAGGTTAGAGGTCAGGGATCTAGTCTTGAATATAACAGCCGAAGATCAGGAAGAGAAAGAGATTGCAGTCCCAGAGCTTAAAGAGCTGGTCCTTACAGTAAAACCACCGTATAACGCTCATTCCTTTGTATTGACCAGCTGGATACCTGCAGAGGAGATATGACGGAAAATACAGTCAACAACTCCTCATCAGGCTTCACACTTCTTGAACTCTTGATTGCCGTCTCTCTTATTGCTGTTTTGGTTCTTATTCTTTCCTTGTCTATTCACACGGGATTGAGGGCCTACAGCAGGGGAAAAGAGATCAACGAACGTTTAATAATTGTATCCTCTATTGAAGGACTTTTCGGGAGACAACTCAGGGCTGTGATGAGAGAGGCCGGATCCGACCTGAAGGATTTTTGTGAGTTTCATGGGCAAGGAAATGAGCTTTCCTTTGTGACTACTCACGTGCCATTGGGCTCTCAGGCAGGTGGCTTTTTCAAGGTGGTTTATCGTTTTGATGAGAGAGAAAAAAGATTAATTTATGCCCAGAAGGCAATCACCAGGAGTGAAGACCTGAAAGAGAGCCTTCCTGACAGTGTAGATCTGGAGGATAAGTTGGACCTTGTGGAGCGGGGCTGGGGCATTTCAATTGTAAAAGGGATAGATTCTCTAGTCTTTACATATCAAGATAAATCTCAGAGTGCATCGCATGATGAATCCGCTCCTGAAGACTGGAAAGATAACTGGAATCAAGGGGGCAAGGTGCCTGAGGCAGTAGCCATGGGTCTGACCTTTCCTGATAATGGAGAAGAGCCGGCGATAACATGGCGGATTTTCTATACAAATCCTTTTCTGCTTGCTGGTTTATGATTTGAGCTCATTTTTTGACTCTAATCCAAGGTCCCTTTTATGGTCTGAAATTATAAATAATTCAAAACTAAAGCGTCATTCTGACTTTTCCCGGAATGACGATAAAAATTCTGGATTGCCAAGGTTTTGATTATAATTTTCCAATCCCAAAATTTATATCAGATGTTGGTTTTAAGGTGAATGAACAAAAGGGTACGGTCCTTGTCATGGTTCTCTGGGTGTTGGCACTGCTTACACTGGTCGGCGGTTTTTATGCGGTCGAGGCCAGAATTCGCAGAAATCTGGGTCAATATGCCTGGGATGCTCTACAGGGCCGAGAGACTGCGAGGTCTATACTGCTTTTTGCTGAGAGGAAGCTTTCTCCCCCCGGAACCGAAAAAGAAGAAGATGAAGATAGCCTCTTTGCAGACGGGAGTTTATATAAAGTCAATTTCGGAGGCAGGGAGGTCGGCTTTATGCTGGAAGACGAGAATGGAAAGCTCGACCTTAATAACAGTTCAGATGATCAGATAAGGAATGTAGTCAGGACAATTTTGGGAGATGAGGAACTTGAAGCCGCAGATACCATAGTGGATGGTATTCTGGATTGGAAAGATTCCGATAAGCTGGTGAGACTTAATGGTGCAGAGGATGATGTCTACCAGGACATGTCTCCGCCATATTATCCAGCTAATGGTCCATTTCGTTTATTGGAGGAACTGCTTTTGGTTAATGGAGTTGGTCATGAAGTATTTTACGGGCCTATTAGCTGGTTAGCCCAAGACGAAGAAGACAGTGAGGTCTTATGGCAGGGCGGTCTCTGGAATTTATTTACAATTTATAACAAATCAGGCGAGGTGAGCAAGGGATGTGCGCCTTTACCTCTTGAGGAAATTCTTGGTAATGAACTCATTGACGATACTACATCAACCCGTGAGGTAGTGTGCCTTAGGGTTTGGTTTGGCAGTCGCATCTATCAGGTTTATTGGAATCCTAAGTCTGAGGCGGAAGTGCCCGAAATCAAGCATTGGACTGAGGCGGTTGCTCTGGGAAGCAAAGGCTCGAGGTGGTGAGAGAAAAAGAAATAGTAGGTATTTATCTGGACGAGGCCAGTATTGATGTCTCTTGTATCAAGAAACATTTTGGTAAATGGTCTTGTGTTGAACTTCCCTATAAGTTTGATGATTCAGGACGTTTTTTGGTAGAACAGGTAAAAGGCTTACTACAGTCTATTCGTCCATCGCGAAGGCGCAGAATATGTCTGGCCATTTCTCGCAAAAATTTTTTTTTGAGGGAGTTAAGCTTTCCTCAGCTGGAGCCGGAAGAGGCAATAAATGCGGTCCATATGGGCATAGGGCTTCACATACACCTGAAACCTGATGAGATATACCATGATCAATGGGCATTCAGGCGTGGAGGTGAGACTGTAGTACTTTTGGCCTATATACCAAGAGGTTTTTTAGATCCAATACTAAGGACCATTCGTGAGACAGGCCATGGCAAATCGCTTGGTCCTGTATCGCCCGCGACCCTGGGGCTGGACATCCTGCTGCGCAGCAGTGCAGAAGCCTCTCTGCCCTGTGTAAGCCTTGGCCGACAGGGAGAAGGATGGATAGCCTCTCTTCATGGTATTTATGGATGGGAGGGATCACATCCAATATCAATTTCAGGTGAGGAGGATGTCTCAAAGGGTCTACAAAAGCTTGCTCAAAGTCTTCCTTCTCCCTTCTCCGGTATCGCAATGTCTCCTGTTTATGCAGTGGGCGGTTCAGGTACGGCAATTTCAGACCTCTCTCCCAAAGATCCATGTAATAATCTAAAGGATCTTGCTGATATTTGTGGACAGGAGGGCAGAGTCACCTGGGGTTTATGTGCTGCTTCATTGGGATTGAGTTCTTATCCCTCAATTTCCCTCCGGGAAGGTGTTCGTCGTAAGCCTTTCCGTTTGCGTATAAAACCGTATCAATTTGTGGCCGGGGGTGCTGTCGCGGCAATGATACTGGCTACAGGTATACAGGGTTTAAGGTATCAAAAGCGTGTATACTCTGTTCACAAGATAGAACAGGAGGTCGAGGAGCTACAGGTAAGCCTGTCACCCATGCTGGACACACAGAAGCGGTTGGAACAAATTGATGATCGTCTAAAGGATCTGAGAGATTTCAGGTCTGAGAAGCCCTCTGAGCTTAAGGTCTTAAAGGCCATAGCCGAGCTCACTCCCCCACAGACCTGGATAAAAAATTTCAACATTAAAAATAGCAAGCTAAAGATTTCAGCCGAGGGAGGTTCAGCAGTAGAAACCATGGGGAAATGGCGTCAGAGCCCTTTTTTTTCGGAGGTCAAACTCATATCTCCTGTTACAAAGGACAGAGAGGGAAGGGAGCGTTTTACGGTTGAGATGAAGCTGATCAGTGGAACAGGGGAGAGAATTAGTGGGAATTAGTCATCAGCTATCCGGTAGACAAAGTCCCTTATTACGTTATGGTTTATTGGTAATAGGAATTATACTCTGGTATAGCTTTTTATGGGCTCCGTTGTCTGACAAAATCGAGAATTTAGATAGCAGACTCGAGACCCAGGAGACAAAAGTTGGCCATTTGAAGCGTGATATCAAGCGCCATCGTGGTATAGATCAGCGTGTCTTACAAGCGGAAAAGAGGCTTGCGACCGCTGTAAAGCTGCTTATGCCTGGAGATACTCCTCAACTTGTAGCATCCAACTTACAGGATGTTTTGCTCAAAATGGCCTCTGAAGCCGAACTCGAGATAATTACTTATAAAACAGGCAGACCAAACAAGTGGAGAGGTTATCAGCTGGCTGTGACTAATTTTAGTGCCAAGACGGACATTGGAAATCTGGTTAAATTTTTGAAATTGTTAGACGATGATCGCAGGGCATTTCGAATCCAGAGTATTAGTGCGATCAAGATACAAGGGCGAAATCCACATCTTAGAGTCAACCTTGAAGTGGAAGCTCTTTTTATGAAAGCTGCTTAAGGGGTAAGGGCCGAGATGAAAGTGAAGTATGGGGAATGGATAGTCTGGAGCTTGGTTGTCATATGTTTTTTGGGATCTATTAGAGGTTTGGTTTTTGCACAGGATCCCCCAAATATACAGGAAACACTGTCAGACGAAGGTGAAGATGCATCAACTGATTCTGCTGCAGTCGCAGTAAAGTCTCCTTTTTCCGGAGCGAAGGCGGATGAACGTCGTCAAATGGACATTACTTTGGATAATATGGATGTATATCCTGTATTGGATCAGGTCCTGGGGCGTATCCTGGAGCTTAACTATGTTGTAGATCCAGCCATTAAAGGTACAATTTCACTTAATATCAAGGGCAGATATACAAAGAGCGAATTTCTTGATCTCTTTAATTCCATATTACAGATACATGGCCTGGCGATAACCCGCGGCGGTCATGATCTTTATAAAGTGGTACAAAAGGCCAGCGGTGCCAGAACCGGTACAGAAGTAATAAGTGTTGGAGAACAGGTCCCTAATCCTGGAGACGTAATCAGCGTATTTCAGCTACAGTATCTCTCAGCAGCCTACGTAATTGCGAATCTTAGGAATTTTATCTCTTCCGCTGCGGTCATTGTAGCGGAGCCAAGCTCAAATACAGTTTTTTTGGTGGATACTGCAGAAAATGTGGCCAAAATATCCAAAATATTGGCCTTAATGGACACTGATCTTTTTAAGGATATATTCTGGCGTTTTTATCCTCTGGAATATACTGATGTGGATGATCTGGCACAGGACCTTGATAAAATTTTTAAAACAAAAGGCCTTTACATGAAGCCGGGTATTGATCCGGATGGGTTCCAGATTATGCCTCTAAAGACCATAAATTCCCTTCTGGTAGTGACCAAGTGGGAAGAAGTTCTGGATGTAGTAGGTCACTGGGTCGCCCAGCTGGATCAGGAGGAGTCAGCCAAGGGGACCCAGGTCTATGTATACTTTGTGCAGAACGGCAAGGCTGCGGATATAGCTGATCTCCTTAAACAGCTTTACGGCGGTGAGCCATCAGAGAGCAAGAGCAAGAAAGAGGTTATTGTAGAAAGGGAAAAAAAGCCTGCAACACAGCAGGCTGTAACTCACACCGGAGAGTTGTCCGAAGAGG
>CAZPDU010000101.1:0-1821 GCA_964585405.1 uncultured Thermodesulfobacteriaceae bacterium
ACTTCTTATGAAGTTCCCTAATAAAACGCAGACTTAAAGGAAAATCGGCAAGCCGTTTCAGTCCGTAGTTGAGTGCCTAAGAATCAGTTTCTGTGAGAATTTCAGATCTTTGTTAGGAGGGAACTTATTGGGAATAAATGCAGTATATCCTTCTTTTTGCTTTATAAATTTACCAATTTCCATAAATTTTTCCGTTTACATCCATCATAAGATGTAAACAGATTAGCAATTTTTGTTTACATTATCAAAAAAAAGTAAACAGCTTTTTTAAATACCTTCGATTCTGATGATAAGAGCATTAGGCTATTTAGCTCTCTGTTATATCTATATATATTTTATACAGTCAATGGAGAAGCCTTAAATGCATGGCCCCATTGCAGATGAACGCCAAGAGTTTAAAAATTAAAATTGCCCTCAAAGTAAAAGTCTTTTCTCGCAAAGGAATTATTTAGGCCATGATAGTTTTTAAAAAAATTACTACTCCAGGGTCACATCCAGATATACAGAGTAGCGGGCATACATTTCAAAGAAAGGCTTTAGGTTCACACCATTGATACTGAATCGTAATGTGCTGGGATCACCAATGATGGATTTGCCGATGTTTTCGGCATCCAAGGTAACCTTACGAAATTCCGAACGGGATTCAGCTTCTTCTGCGGCCAAGAGGACCGGTCCGTAGAAAATGCTGGCGATATTGGGCTGGTCCATGAGCGATCTAAGGTAGAAGTTCAGGGGTATCTTCAACTCAATGGTATCGCCGTCCTTCCAGGTGCGACGGAGAGCCAGGTAGGTTCCCGGTGTGGCTTTAACATCTTGTTGTTTCCCATTGATCTTGACCACAAAGCCTTGTGTGGCCCAATTGGGAACACGAACAAAAATATCAAAACTTCCTTTGCCGGCCAGGACTAAGGTAGTGGTATCGGAATAGGGGAAACTGGTCTTCTGCGTGATCTTGATATTCTTCTGGAGCCAACTCAAGGTCGAGGGCACATAGAGATTGACATACAACGCGCTGTTGTCAAGGCTTTTGAAATAGATGGAGTCCTGAAGTTTGGTATTGCTTTCCAGGGCGGTGCCATTGCAGCAGGTGAAACCGTCCATACGTGCATTGTCAAAGCGTTTGCGAGCGCCAGGATTAAGTGGGACGTGGTAGGTATTACCCGGATTATCCTCGGCGACCGAAGCCAGGATATGGTTGTAAAGGGCCTGTTCATAATAATCCATGAACTTGGTATCTTGATCATACATAAAGAGCTGGCGGCTGAGTTTGAGCAGGTTATATGTGGCGCAGGTCTCATTTTGACCGCCGGGTGACAGGCCATTGGTGAACAAGGTGTTGGGCTCAGCCGTAAAACATTCGGCATTGTTGGGATTTTTGGCCCCGGCCACTCCACCGATACTATACATATAACAGTGGGTGCAGATATCCCAGAAATTATCCGCGATTCGGTAATAGGCCATGTCCTGAGTCCCCTTGTAGGTTTCCAGGGAACCGGTGATCTGCGGGATATGCTGGTTGGCATGCTTACCGCGCAGAGTATCGATATTCTTGGCCAGCCCGTGGTCGTGATCGGCATTACCAAAGAAGAAACTAATATTGTCAAACAACTGGGCACATTTAAGAAAACGTTCATCATTGGTGATGCGATACATACGGGCCATGGCTTCGTTCATACCGCCAAACTCACCGGCTATGTAACGATTCCACATCTGGATGCGGGTTTCGGTTGGTAAGACGCTGAGACGTTTATAAACCCAGATTCCCATACCCCGAGCAATCTCCAGGGCCTTGGGATTGCCGCCGACTTCATAGCAGTCCAT
>CAZPDU010000102.1:0-4817 GCA_964585405.1 uncultured Thermodesulfobacteriaceae bacterium
CGCAAGACAGATGAAGGCGAGAAGGAAAACATCAACGATGATCTCGTGTTTGAAATGGAGCTGATCAAACAGATTGAGATCAATATTGATTATATTTTAGGGCTTGTAAAAAAATACCATGAAGACCACATCAAGAACCGCGAACTGCTTGTCGACATTAACAAGGCCATCGACTCAAGCGTTGAACTGCGTAACAAAAAAGACCTCATCAACCAGTTTATTGCTTCACTTGATATCCATTCGGTGGTCGATGAAGACTGGCAGAAGCATGTGAAAAAGAAAAGAATTGAGGAGCTTGAAGAGATTATCAAGCACGAAAATCTTGATCACGAAGAAACCTATAAATTTGTACGCAACGCGTTTCGTAACGGCAGTGTCGCAACCACGGGTACTGATCTGGCCAAAGTTTTGCCGCCCGTATCACGCTTTTCTCCCGGAGGCGAGCGATCCAAAAAACGCGAGAGTGTTTTGGACAAATTGATGCGCTTCTTTGAACGTTTTTTTGATATTTCTGGTGGGGTTTTTTAGCAGAAACAGATAACAAGGCGGTGCATCAGCCGGAAATTCCGCTGCGCTCGTGTGTCATGACGGAAGACAATAGTCTTCCTTGTTGTATTAAAGATGAGGGTAGGCCCCTCGGTTTCGGTAACCAGATACAGCGAAAAGTGGGACGTTGGTTCTAAAGCATTTTATTTTAGAGATACCCGCTAATTTCCGGAATTTCCTTGGAAGCTGCCAATCGGTTTACATATGCGTCCCCCTTTCCCCATGGTCCATGGAGGTTAAGCGGAAGTCCGGGACTGCCTTTGACTTTAACAGCAAAGTATTTTGAGGCACTGGGATTGCCGAGGCTGTTTATTAAAACGACTTAATCAACCGAACCGCCATGGTACGTGATCCGTATGCCCGGTGGTTTGGGAGGAGGGGAGCCGTGAGGCTTCCCCCTGTATCGATTAGGCATCAATCATGGGAAAGAAATGTTTGAAATGTGGATATGAAAGGAAGCCCTCAGATATAGTTCCTGATTATGAATGCCCTAAGTGTGGTGCTATTTATAGCAAGGTGGAGATTGCTAACCAAACGGAACAAGGCTACCTTCCGAGGCTTAGAGATGCTATTGAGAAAAAATATGGGATCTCTTTTAGATATTCACGTGCTGATGGCCGCATGACCATACATAACGCCGTTTATCCCAGTGAGATATTTAGCAAAGAGAAACATACCTACTTCAAGGCATACTGCCACTTTACGAAAGATGTCCGTTTGTTCCGACTCGATAGGCTGCAATCACTAGGACCAACTCTGAAGAAAGAAACTCACAACCTGAGAGAACTTATAATCGCAGTTGTCGTTATCTTACTGATTCCCACTCTATATGCGATTTGGACTTTTACAGGAGGGGACCCAAGGGGAGAATGGGTGCTTGTGTCTCATGTCACGGACGGCGATACGATCGGTGTTGGGCGAGGTTGGAGGTATGAGAAAGTGCGATTTATTGGCGTTGATACTCCTGAAACCGTTCATCAAGAAAAACCGATCGAATTTTTTGGCCCGGAATCATCCGCCTATACGAAAAAGCATCTTTTGGGGAAAAGAATACACCTCGAATTCGAGCCTACAAGGCAGTATGGTGACTATGGTCGTCTGCTTGCTTACGTCTTCCTATCGGATGGCACCTTTTTCAATGCCGAACTTGTAAAGCAGGGATACGCCCGTGTCTTTGGCCGCGATCGCTTCCAGTACTATAAGGACTTCCGTCGCTATGAACGAGAGGCGAGAAAAGGTGGGCTAGGCATCTGGAGTGAAAAGGAAAAGTGAAGTCTATCAGCGCCAGCTCTTATCCTTGTATTGAGAAATTGGGGGAATTGGGTTTAGAATTGATTATTGACATTGATGACTAAAGAGGGGCAAAAGCCTAACCTGATGCTGGAATAGAATTTCCGATCATGTCTTAAAAATAGAAGCTGTCGGAGAATGGTAATACTTACAAAAGGACTTTTTCCACAGAGTAGTCGGCCATAGAGAAACGACTTCGTGACACAATTGATACTGCTTTGCTTGCTGACGCTCTTCGCATCAGCGATTGGAACAGCAACGGGATTTGGGACATCTACGGTCATGATTCCAATCTTTACCTTATTCGTGCCGATGCCAATCGCACTTCTTTTCGTCGGCATCATCCACCTGTTCGGCGATATATGGAAGGTCCTTCTGTTTAAACGCGGCTTTGATTGGAGACTGATTCTTGGCTTCGGCCTCTCTGGTATTGCGGCTAGTTTTCTGGGGGCATCTTTGTCTTTGCAGGCTGAGGGGCTTCCACTCAAACGAATTCTCGGCGTCTTCCTGATTCTATACGTTGCATTTCTGTTTCTCAAACGCGAGTGGGCCTTGCCCAGGACCCATGGCACCGCCGTGTGCGGGGGCGTGCTTTCAGGACTCTGTGCCGGCTTCTTCGGTGTGGGGGGCGCTGTTCGCGGAGCCTTTCTCACTGCCTTCAATCTACCCAAAGAGGTATATATATTCACGTCCGGCCTTATTGCCCTTTTTATTGACGTCACACGTGTCTCGCGCTACATCTGGGGAGGCACCCGGTTAGAACAGGACCTTTTGATCGCTCTCGTGTTGAGCATTCCGGTGTCCTTCATTGGCGCCCGCTTCGCAAAGCGGTTTCTGACCAGAGTGCCTCAGAAGTCTTTTCGCATTTTCGTCGGAATCTTTCTCGGCCTTGTGGGTGCCAAGTTGCTGATTTGGGCATGAACAGAAGAACCAAAGGCCATATATGTAGGAAAAGGGGGAACAGAGGATGTCCCCCTTTCTGAGGCAGAAAAGAATAAAGACGAGGACGTCGAACCATTGCCTCCATCGCCCGGCAAGGCACACGTTCGGCACTGAAAAAGGGACAGAAATAATGCCTTTTATCGAGGAGTCAACAGGATATGAAAAAACAATCCTTTCCGACCTTCAGGGTGCATGGAGTTTATTGAGAGATTCCATAGTTGAGGCGGCAGGGTTTAAAGGCTGGGATCGAGCAATATTTCATATCGATGAAGCGATGAGTTGGGAAAATGTGCGGAACCTGAAACGAATGCCACCGCTTCTTTTAATCATCCGAAATTTGTGTGTGCAAGGCAAAGCGCCAAAAGAGGTTGTAGAGAATATTCGAAAGGTTGATGAAATATTAAAAGAAGTTCTTTCTGAATTTCACAATTAACCCGAAAATATATATCCAAATCGGCTTTGCCGAACATGTCAGTTCAGGTGACATCCAGGGCAGTGCCGATTATGAAATT
The DNA here is from genome assembly GCA_964585405.1 of uncultured Thermodesulfobacteriaceae bacterium. Classification (GTDB taxonomy): domain Bacteria; phylum Desulfobacterota; class Dissulfuribacteria; order Dissulfuribacterales; family UBA3076; genus UBA3076. Next base: position 3,291 of record CAZPDU010000102.1, read on the forward strand.
TGTCTATATGAGGACTCTTGAGTTGCTGCGTTCCTATTGGGCACAGAAGCGCCCTAAGCCCTATCTCTTCCCGGCCGGCACGGGGCCTGGTCACATCTCAAAGAGTACGATTCAAAAGACCTTCAAGACCGCGCTTACCCAAAGCAATATTCCAAAGAAGGCCTCCGTTCTTGAAAAAATGGGCTTTACATGTCAAAAAGGTTATATATTATATATGGTATGTGGGGGATCGAAGAACATAGACGGATTGATAACCAGATCGGTTCGATTCCGATTGAGATACTTGGGCGATATGAAAAATGGAAAGATATCGCCACAATTTCCGGCCCATCGGGGTTGCGATTGATCAAGGGCTTTCATGACGAGGCCTTGGTTGGCAAGTGGAAGGGATACCGCTCCTCCCGGCTTGGGCTCCAGTGGCGCGTGATATACCGAACCGTCCCTGAAGTGTTGCTGTTTCAGGTCGCTTCGATAACCGCACATGACTATCGGAGGTCTTAAATGAATAATTATCATCCTGCCAAAAAGCATATAGAGGTTTCCGTGGGTGAATCTGTCCGGATCCTCCGCGAACTTCAGGAATTAAGCCAGAATCAACTGTCTGCAATGACAGGCATTCCCCAGGCGACTATTTCCGCAATCGAGAATGATCGAGTCAAACTGGGCGTCGAGCGCGCCAAGGTTTTAGCCACTGCGTTGAAGGTTCATCCAGGAGTTCTGGTTTTTCCGGGATGGGAGCTTCCGAAAGAAGCCGTAGCATAATATTCGCCTGAACCAGACGGGCAAAATCACGCCTGTCAGTCAGGCGCAGCATTAGCGCGTTAAAGCCATGGATGAAAGGCTGCTACCAAAGGAGATTTTAAGGAGAGCTTCTATAAGTCCGGGTGGGGAACACTTATGGAAAAGGAAGATGGCCCACCCAAGGAATCAAAAGGGAATAAAGGGGGTCAGCTCTGGAAAATAGAAATTAATCACTGATATCATCTTCCAGATTAGAATTTCTGCATTATGGCTCGATCTTACACACTGCAAGAGAACGGTGAAATAATGAATAATGAGGGTAAATGAATTATATTATCTGTAATGGATTCGTTTGAAGAACTTAAGTACCTCAAATGTTCCTAAAAATACCGCTGCGGCACCGAGTACAAACAGCCAGTCAGCAAAACCGACCGGGCCGAAGCTCAGGAAGTCACTGATGTAAGGTCCGTAGACCGCCAGTGACACCAGGCCGATGGAAAATAAAATAGAGATAAGCAGTATCTTGTTTGTAAAGAAATTTTTATTGAACAGTGAAATATATTCCGATCTCCACTGTAGGATATTGAAAAACTGGCAAAACACAATAGTAAAATAACTCAATGCGGTAGCCTTGAAATAATCCATAGTAGTCACACTATCAAACGTAAAAGTTATCCCCTCTCGTTTCATAAATAAGAAGAAGTTCAGGAAGGCCAATCCTCCTATCAGCGTTCCCAGAAGTGTAATTTCCGTGCCGGAGAACATGTTTAGCAAATGTTCCCCCGG
>CAZPDU010000103.1:0-2110 GCA_964585405.1 uncultured Thermodesulfobacteriaceae bacterium
TCTTAAAAAGGGGTTGAAAGAGGCGGGATGCAAAATTCCCTTTGATACCCCCACATTTAATGAGTTTGTTGTCAGGTTTCCAACTGAATGCGAGGACTCATACAGCCGCCTTCTGCAGAAAAAAATAATACCGGGCCTGCCTCTGGATACATACTATCCTGAACTCTCCGGTCACTATCTCTTATGCGTAACGGAAACAAAGTCAGTGGACGATATGAACGCCCTGATAAGGGAGTTTCAGCCATGAAAGAATCTACAGGGACTACCGGCCTGATAATGAATGAGCCACTACTTTGGGAGAAGGGCAGACAAGGGAGATGCGGATTCTCACTTCCCCGGCGTGATGTTGAATCTGCCCCCCTGGACCGGAAATTGATTCGTGAAGAGCTGGATATCTCAGAGTTGAGTGAAATCGACATTGTACGCCATTATACAAGACTGGCCCAGTGGAATTTCAGTGTAGACACAGGTATGTATCCCCTGGGCTCATGTACCATGAAGTACAGTCCCAAGACCAATGAAAGACAGGCCGCCCTTCCCGGATTTGCCGGAGCCCATCCGCTTCTTCCTCCTGACCTGTCTCAGGGGGCGCTCAGAATCATGTTTGAACTTCAGCAGTATCTGGCGGAAATCACCGGGCTGGATGCAGTGACCCTTCAGCCTGCGGCAGGGGCACACGGAGAACTGACCGGCATGCTTATTATGCACGCTTTCCATAAAAAGCTGGGTAAAAAACGCTCAAAGATCATTGTGCCCGATACGGCTCATGGTACGAATCCTGCCTCTGCGTCTCTATGCGGTTATCGTTCAGTGCCGGTAAAATCTAATGAGCAGGGAATCCTTTCGGTAGATTCGGTTGCCGAGGTAATGGATAAAGACACGGCCGGCATTATGATTACCAACCCGAATACCCTCGGATTTTTTGAAGAAAACACCGGCGAAATTGCCAAAATCGTACATGCCAAGGGGGGGCTTGTCTACTGTGACGGGGCGAACGTGAACGCCGTCATGGGCATTGTGGATATGGGCAGAATCGGGGTTGACGTGATGCACCTCAATCTTCACAAGACCTTCTCAACGCCTCATGGCGGGGGAGGTCCGGGCTCAGGACCGGTGGCTGTCACAAAAGAACTTGAGCCATTTCTTCCTGTTCCGCGCGTGGTCAAAGAAAAGGATGAATACTATCTGTTCGAAGACTGTCCTGAATCCATCGGCAGGGTGGCGGCCTTTCATGGAAATTTCGGTGTCATGATAAAGGCATACAGCTATATTCGCAGTATGGGGCCGGAAAACCTGAAAAGGGCCAGCCAGCTCGCGGTGTTGAATGCAAACTACATCAAGGAAAGCCTGAAAGGTGTTCTGCATCTTCCCTATGACAGACCCTGCATGCACGAATGCATCTTTTCAGATAAAGATCAAAAGCCTGCAAAAGTGACCACTCTGGATATGGCGAAGCGACTTATGGACTATGGCTTTCATCCGCCTACAGTCTATTTTCCCCTCGTCGTACACGGTGCCATCATGATCGAACCCACCGAGACGGAATCTAAGGATGATATAGATCAGTTTGTCGAGGCATTTAAGGCCATTGTGAATGAGGCGAAGCAGGATCCGGATCTACTCCATAACGCACCGAATAAGTGCAAGGTAAAAAGGCTGGACGAGGTAGCTGCAGCACGCAGACCGTGTCTTAATGGATAAAGATCCTGTCTGTATTTAATTAAAATATGGAAAGCTGGAATGGCCTGAGAACTGACGACGAAGAAACACACCCGACCAAAAAATGCCTCTGGATTGACCTCCCTGCAACTGAGTATGAAGAGGCATGGAGACTGCAAAGCGATCTCGTAGCGGCAAGAAAAAAGAAAAAAGGTCTTGATACAGATGTTGTCATGCTGTTGGAACACCCACCTGTTTTTACCATTGGCAGACACGGCGGGCTGAAAAACCTGACCGTATCTGAAAAATTCCTGGAAAAGAGAAATATTCCCCTGATCCGTGTGGAGAGGGGCGGGGACATAACCTTTCACGGGCCCGGTCAGCTCGTAATATATCCCATTATCGATCTCCATGCGGCCGGGCTGTCAGTACTCAATTACATTGAAAATAT
>CAZPDU010000104.1:0-5549 GCA_964585405.1 uncultured Thermodesulfobacteriaceae bacterium
CAGAGAAAAATCTCTTAAAAAGGGCCAGGCTCTCAGTTCTCTTAATTCCCCCCAGTATCTCGATATTACTCTCAGCATAAAGATTTTTATTATATAAACCATCAAGAGTCACCGACGCACCAGTAAGGCGCCTTGAAAAATCTAGGCCTGTTGCCCCGCCCATTACATCTTCATAGGCATAAACTATTCTATTTATGCCATTAAGAATAAGTGCCCCAAGACACATAAGGCATGGCTCAAGATTGCAGTATGCGGTGATATCCGTATCATTCCAGTGCCCCAATATACGTCTCTTGTCAATCCAGTCCCTGAGGGCACATATCTCGGCATGATCAAGCTCATTCATATCTTGTGGCCCGGTATGTGATCTAACTCCAGACCCTACAATCAAATCTCCGGACACCAGAATGCACCCTACTGGGAAAACACCGCTTGACAAGGCACTTGCGGCAAGATCCAATGCCTTAGACATCCATCTTTCGTGATTCAAAGTCCTTTATTCCTCAGCCACTTTTTAATACTTTCTTCACAGGCAAAACCAGCGTTTGTCTCCAATACTACTTTTTCCTGGAGCAACCTTAGTCCATTTTTTTCAAGCTTACTATAGAGTCTTTTACAGATATAATTCACACATATAACATGTCGGGCAGGAATCATGCAGCCACGCTCTCCAAGAAACCAGCACCCCGTATCATCCCATGGCGATTTAGGCAGGCTACAACCCATAAGGAGATTAATTAAAAGCAGAACCACATCAAAATGGTCCTCTATACCTTTTCCGCAGCAGCTACCTCCATCATTTACTGCACAATCTGTGCACTCGGCAACAAGTCCTATCATCTCAGCCTGCAACCATGACCGCTGAATAGCCTTCCGGTAGGTATCAAACAAAGTTTGAAATTTCCTGTCGGACAATAACTCCCTGCCATATATATGAAAAAGCCGCTCAGCACAACGGATCTTTTGAATGATAGGATAATCAGTACCTATAAGCAACTTTGCAGGATATTGGTCAATCATTTGCCGTTTTTCCACTTCCATCGAATAATTTAATCAACACATGACCACTCAAACAAAGGCAACTTTCAAACTCATTGTGAAAAGTTTCAATCGCGTCTGGTTGCAATTTAATATGTATTTGCACTGAATTATACTTTAAAATCCAAAAAATAGCCTGCTTGCTTCCATTGACAAAGTGAATAATTAAAAGACCGCAAATTCCAGATTGTATGACCAGCTTGCAAAACCAGTAATGGAAAGGGCATTCGCTTTACACATGCAGATTGACTTCTATAGATAGACGGTATACAAGTACTCCAGAAAAAGAGGAAAGTATTGTGAAAGATAATTCACTATATGCGCAGGCAGGAGTAGACATAAATAAGGCCAATGAATTGGTAGAAAGGATACGGCCGATGGTCACCTCTACCTTCAAGCGAGGAGTACTCACAGAAATCGGCGGCTTTGCCGGACTTTTCGCACTTGACCTCGATCGCTACCATGAGCCTGTGCTGGTCTCTTCAACCGACGGTGTAGGCACCAAAATCAAGATCGCCGTCATGTGTAACATGCACAAGACAATCGGGATCGACCTCATTGCAATGTGTGTTAATGATATACTGGTATGTGGGGCTGAACCACTGTTTTTTCTGGACTACTTTGCCACAGGCAAGCTGGACCCTGAAAAAGCAGCAGATGTTGTGCAGGGCATTACAGATGGATGTAAAGAGGCGGGTTGCTCTCTCATCGGTGGTGAAACTGCTGAAATGCCGGGTTTATATGCAGAAAATGACTATGACCTTGCAGGCTTCGTTGTTGGAGTCGTGGACAGAGAAAATATCATCGACGGTTCCGAAATAGGTGTGGGGCACGTTTTAATAGGCCTGGCATCAACAGGCCTCCATAGCAACGGATTCTCTCTGGTGCGGAAAATCTGTTTTGAAAAACTCGGGCTTGGCGTCTCAGACAGGATTCCAGAGATCGGAGAACTTAGCCTGGGAGAAGTATTACTGACACCAACAAAGATATATTCCAGTACAATCAACCACCTGCTAAAGCAACAACGAATCACCGGCATGGTGCATATCACAGGTGGAGCTTTCCTGGAAAACATACCCAGAATACTCCCTAAATCTTGCCGGGCAGTGATCAAAAAAGACAGTTGGCCAATCCCTTCTATCTTTAGTTTCTTACAAGACAAAGGCGACATATCAGAAGAAGAAATGTTCCGGACATTCAACTGCGGTATCGGCATGGTACTCATAGTGCCTGAGTCAGACGCACAGGACCTGCTTTTCCAGACACATGCACTTAACGAACAGGCATTTGTTATCGGTCATATAGAAGAGAGAGGGCCAGGAAAACCGCCGGTGATCTTCCAAAAATAGGAATATTTTCACAATAAATGATACTTGTTAGCGCCTGCCTGATAGGGGTCTCCTGTCGATACAATGGAAAAAGTAATTTTGATATACGCTTATTTGATAAGCTCAGAGGAATAAATATCTTGCCTGTTTGTCCCGAGCAATTAGGTGGCCTAGCGACCCCGAGACCGCCTGCTGATATTTGTTATGGAAACGGCTTGGATGTCTTAACTGGTAAGGCAAAGGTCTTGACGATAGATGGACAGGATGTCACAGAGGCATTTAAGCATGGCGCTGAACAGACTGTCTTTCTGGCAAAAACCTTGGGTGTTAAGCAATGCCTCTTAAAAGCAAGGAGCCCTTCTTGTGGTATAACCAGACAAATTGGAGTCACCGCGGCAAAACTACTTCTCGAGGGTTTTAAAATTGAAGAAATAGGCTAGAACTATTTAACCCCCCGGCCCACCTTGTCTATTACCTTCTCTCGCAATTCCTTCCCAACCTTGAAGAAAGGCAACTTTTTTGGTGATACCGAAATATTTTTGCCCGTCTTGGGATTCCTGCCAGTATAAGAATCATATTTTCTTACTTTGAAGCTCCCGAAACCGCGAATTTCTACCCCGTCTCCATTTACTAAAGCCTCTGTCATGGCATTAAAAACTTCGTCCACTACAAACTCGGCCGTTTGGCTATTCAGTTCCACCTCTTCTGAAAGAACTTCTATGAGATCTGATTTGTTCATCTGAATCCCCTTATTTCTACGGAGCAATTTACAAAACTCCAAATTTTGTTAAAAAGCAATGTCAGTAGGCAAACCCAGGAAGACCCCTTGAAATCATGAGTAAGAGGAAAACTCTCATGAGTAGCAAGAAATGAGGTTTTTACAAATGCTTTTCAAGACGGCTGTTGCATTTTTTGCTTTATTCCCAGGAAGTTGCTATTAAATACAAGTACGTTAATATCAGATAAAGGTCAACTTTGGCAAGTCTATAAAGACAAAAAATATATATTCCTATCTAAAAAATCTAAAAAAGCCATGTTCAAAAAATGGATAAAAAAAAAGAGCGGACAAAAAGAGGAATTAAAGGAATCTCACTACCAGGATCTGGCGAAACTGACAGAGGTCAAAGAACTGGCAGATGATTCTTCTAGCCAGAAATCTCCAAAGGCGCCTGATCAATCCGATTCCATTCACGAAAAGGGTCTGAAAGCCGTGACACAGCGATTTGGGCTCTTTAAGCGCCTGAAAAAGCAGATGGAAAAGACCAGGGGCGGGTTTGTTCGACAGATAGATCAACTGCTCATTGGACGGCAGGAGATAGATTCTGAATTACTGGACGAACTTGAAGAGCTTTTGATAATGGCGGATATGGGGGTAACCACAGTCCAGAATATTTTTGAGAAACTGCGCCTTGAGGTTAAAAAAAAGGACCTTAGCGACCCATTGGCCCTTAAAAAACGGCTAAAAGAACACATAATAAATTTACTTACGTTACCTTCAGCTCCGATAACATGGACACCTAGCCCGTTTGTAGTCCTGGTAGCGGGTGTAAATGGTGTTGGAAAGACAACGACCATTGCCAAACTTGCATATAGGCTTAAGCAAGAGGGCAAAAAGGTCCTTCTCGTTGCAGCGGATACGTTCAGGGCAGCTGCAGTAGAACAGCTTGAGACCTGGGGCAGGCGCATAGATGTACCAGTTATAAAAAAGGGCGCCGGATCTGATCCATCCTCAGTAGTCTTTGATGGCATGGAGGCTGCAATTAAGAAGAAAATCGATATAGTAATTGTGGATACAGCAGGGAGGTTGCACACGAAAATCAATCTTATGGAAGAGCTTAAAAAAATCAAAAGGGTAATCTCCAAAAAGGTCAAAGAGGCCCCAAATGAAGTGCTGATAGTACTGGATGCAACAACGGGTCAAAACGCTATTTCACAGGCAAAAATTTTTAGCGAGGCCGTCGGGGTTACAGGTATAGCCCTCACAAAGCTTGATGGCACTGCAAAAGGAGGGATTGTTATAAGCATAGTTGATCAAATGCAGGTCCCCATCCGATTTATAGGCATTGGTGAAAAAATGGATGACCTTCGAAAGTTTGATCCCGAAGAATTTGTAGAGGCCATATTTGCTGAAAACTAATAGGAAAAAACCGCGAACTCGGCAATGAACTATAACGGACACTCTGGACAAACCCTGTATTATATATATCTTCCATAGGTTTTTTAGTGTCCCCTGCGATCTTCAGATTGCGATTTGTCGAAACTACTTAGATCCTGCCCCGGTGTCTGTGGTACTGATTTCCCTGATACCATTCCTCGGTGCATCATTGTTCGCGGCATAAATTTCATTACCAAGCCCTTTTAATCCCTGACATGATTTTTAACTTATGAGCGGTGCATGTCTCACTAACTAACTAATTAAGTAAAGATAATGGCATCAACACCTCCAATTACCGCAAAATAGGCCCCAATGTATTTTTTGTAAGAAGAAGTAAAAAATTAAGATAGGTAAAGATTTAATACGCCAACACAATACAATTTAGCCATTCGGCTTGGATGAATTCCAATACGGTATTATATTGTATTTTTTATTATTAGGGTATAGACTTAACTGTCTATTGAAAAACTCTTTCTAGCCGAATAAATATGCCTACATGTCTGTATTTCCAAAACATTACGGGGTTATAGTAATAGGTGCCGGGCATGCCGGGTGCGAAGCCGCCCTGGCAGCTGCAAGGATTGGAGTCCCCTGTTGTCTTCTCACAATAAACCTGGACTGCATAGCTGCCATGAGCTGTAACCCTGCTGTAGGCGGCCTGGCCAAGGGTCATCTGGTAAGGGAGATAGACGCCCTTGGCGGGGAAATGGCAAAAAATACTGACGCCACTGGAATTCAGTTCAGGCAGCTTAATACGTCAAAAGGGCCTGCGGTAAGGTCCTCCAGGGCCCAATCAGACATGCTACTGTATCGCCTCTCCATGAAGCAGGTCTTGGAAAAGCAGGAAAACCTGGATATATATCAGGCCATGGCAGGGAGAATCGTGGCCAGGGAAGGACGGGTATACGGAGTCGAAACCACTCTCGGCCAGGAGATTTATTCAAGCACTGTAGTAGTCACCACAGGAACATTTCTCAAAGGGCTGATCCATATAGGGCTTAATCGTTTTCCCGCCGGACGTATGGGCG
>CAZPDU010000105.1:0-1953 GCA_964585405.1 uncultured Thermodesulfobacteriaceae bacterium
TGTCCAAAGTAAGGTTGCGTGCCTAATCCAGCGGAATCCGGCCATTGATTGAGTAGAGAAAAATTTGGTTTGATCTCCCTGACGGGGAAAGAAAGAGCTGTAAGACTTTGTGAAATCTGATGATCTGAAGCCCTCAATGTCGTCCCTCTCTTTTCAGAAGGTCATGTGTACCGATCCGTCTCAGTATCAAGAATTCTTTTTCAATTTTGAAAGTCAGTCGATATCCTTGGGTGACTCGAATTTCAAATATATCAGTGCCTCTCAACTTCTTTATCCTCAGAGAGGGGTGTTTGGGATTTTCCACCAGGTTTAGAAGCTGTTTGTCGGCCCTTATCTGAATCTGGGCGGGTAGGTTTTTATAATCCTTAAAGAAGGATGCAGAACGCCTAATCTTCACTGTGAAGGTCTTTCAGAAGGTCCTTAACATTTTCGAAATCCTTGTATTCGCATCTACGCAGGTCTTCCTCTACTTCCATTTCCTTGGTCTGCCACTCAGGGGTCCAGAACCACGCCTGCTCTCTTGGTACTTTTATGGTTCTTATGGGAACCAGTCTTACACTGTCGCCTTTGATCTGAAACTCTATTTCATCTCCAGGCTTTAGATTCAGTGCAGTCATAATCTTCTTGGGGAGGGAAATTTGCCGTTTTGCACTGATTTTCATAACATCTTACTCCTTTACTTCATTACTATTTAGCTATACTAAATAAAAGACTTTTTACCAACAGTCAAGTATCTCCTTTCAGTATTAAATGTATAGACACATTCACCACACAAGGAAAAAATAATGAAACAGGAATAAAGGGTCGGGATAGTACTTTGGTTTCACCGCAGAGAAATATCTTTTGATACGGGTTATACCGTCCAAGGGCATGGAAAGCCCGTAATTCTTGTGATAAAAAAAGATTCTTTCGTGACTGCCCGTGAGGTCGTCCAGAGTGCTTTTGGAAGGCGACTGAAAACTATATTCCCTGGTCTACCGGTTCATGCTGGCTTAGAATGTAAAGGCCGTGTACAGGAAAGGGGAGGTTATAGTTGGGGATCTCTTCAAAGCGTATGCAGCCGATGTCATCATCTTCCGGGATTTCACACAGGGGGGTGAGCCCCATGGGAATGGGAAAGTCCAGGGGCCTCGAATTGATTGCAGAAAGCCTGGAGACATACCGTTTCTTCATATAGTCCAATACGATGTCCCTTTCTTCAAGGCTGAATGATTCCATGAGCACCTTTCGGCTGCCTGTGGGATCGGAGGGGCCATTACTGTCTATCGGATCTCCCAGGAGTTTCGACCAATCGTAGGAAAGGGCCTCTTTTTCATTCCATTCCGGCAGAAAAAGGTGCACTTCTACATCTTTATATCCTTTGAGTTTTTTAATGATTAACGAGATGGCATATCCCTTGTTTGCCGGCAGTTTATCCTGGGCATCGATTATATTGAGTTTCATTGCTTTCTCCCTTTATTTTCCATGCTGTTGCTTTTTCTCTCCTTCTTCCTGTTTCTGCATGTAAAGCCTGGCCTCCTCAGCAAGTTTTGTGAGCCGGTCATTTACCTTTGCAAATATAGAATCTTTCGAATAGCGTCCATCAGAGCCGCATATCCCTGCGGATTGGCCGGTCAATATCTCCATGCCTTCTTCCACTCGTGATATGGCCCAGATCTTGAACTTGCCCTGCTTTACCGCTTCTATCACCTTCGGTTTGAGCATCAGGTCTTTGACATTGGCTTCAGGGATTATCACTCCCTGTTCTCCGGTCAATTCCCTCGCCTCGCAGATGTCAAAGAAACCCTCGATTTTTCTGGTGACGCCCCCTACCGGCAGTATTTCTCCCTTCTGGCTGACGGCACCGGTTACAGCAACCCCCTGATCAACCGGTACATCAGAGAGCGCTGACAACAGGGCGAACAGCTCTGCACCGGAGGCGGAATCTCCATCGACCATGCCATAGCTTTGCTC
>CAZPDU010000106.1:0-9093 GCA_964585405.1 uncultured Thermodesulfobacteriaceae bacterium
GGCGTGACTACCGGGGGGTAAGTGAGACATGACATCATTTTTTGCCAGCATAACGCCTATAGGAAAACCGTTTCCCAATGCTTTTGCAAGGCACATTACATCAGGCACTACAGGGGTCTGCTCATAGGCAAAGAGGGTCCCGGTTCTTCCCATTCCCGCCTGAACTTCATCAAATATAAGCAGGGCACCCAGTCGATCACAGATTTCCCTGGCTGCGAGCAGGAATTCGTTACTGACCGGTCGCACTCCTCCTTCTCCCTGGATTGGCTCGATCAGGATTGCGGCTGTCCTTGATCCGGCGGCCAGCTTGAGGGCATTCATACTATTGAGCGGGACGTGAATAAAGCCTGATGGCATGGGCTCAAAGCCGTGCTGAAATACAGGTTGCCCTGTAGCAGCTATTGTTGCTAATGTACGGCCATGAAATGAGCCCTCCAGGCAAATAACCTCGTAACAGTCAGGACCTCGATTTTGGTGGCCGTAACGACGGGCAAGCTTAAGAGCCCCCTCTACGGATTCAGCTCCTGAATTACAGAAAAATGCCCTGTCCGCAAACGAGTTTTCCGTAAGCAGATGTGCTACTTCCAGCTGAGGTATGGTCCAGTAGAGATTTGAAACATGGACCAGAGTCCGGGCCTGTTGCGCTATTGCCTCGGTAACTGCCGGGTGACAATGTCCCAAGCTACAGACAGCAATTCCGGCGGCAAAATCAAGATATTCTTTACCATTATCATCCCAGACTTTGCAGCCTTTTCCCCTAACGAGTGTTACGGGAAAACGGCTGTATGTATTTGCAACAGAGGATTCAAGTAATTGAGCGGTTTGTGTCTGTCTTTTCGTGCCCGTGGCCCAAGCTTCAGTAATATGGCTTTTTAGCGGCTCTGCTGTCATTTGATTATCTCCGTTCCAATCCCTGTATCAGTAAAAAGTTCCAATAAGATGGCGTGCTCCTTTCTTCCATCGATTATGTGGGCTTTAGCAACTCCACTGCCCAGGGCCTTGAGACAGGATTTTAATTTTGGAATCATGCCGCCGATTGCGGTACCATCATCCAATGCCTTTTTCACATCATCCGCTGTCATTGACGGGATTAGCTGATCCTCTGAACTCATTACCCCTGGGACATCTGTCAGAAGTATGAGCTTTTCGGCTTTAAGCTCACCCGCTATGGACCCGGCAACAAGGTCAGCGTTTATATTGTATGCCTGTCCCCCGGGTCCTACACCAACGGGAGCTATAACAGGTATAAACCCCGAACTCTCGAGGGTCTTGAGTATCCCAGTGTTTATGCTTGAAACCTTTCCAACTCTTCCAATATCAATAATTTCAGGAGGACGTGCATCTCCGGTATATTTGTAAATTTTCATGGGATCTGCCTGTATGAGATCTCCGTCTCTCCCGGACAGACCCACTGCCCGCCCTTGATAGTTATTAATAAGCCCTACTATTTCTTTGTTCACAGTACCAACCAATACCATCTCTACGACGCTCATAGTCTCATCATCAGTGATCCGCTGGCCCTCAACAAATGCAGGCCTGATACCCATTCTCTCCATTATTTGATTTATCTGTGGCCCGCCTCCATGTACAATGACCGTATTGATCCCCACATACTTCATCAGAATAACGTCCAGCACAAACTGTTCCTTGAGTGATTTTTCAGCCATCGCGTGGCCGCCGTACTTTATGACAATAGTCTTTTGGGCAAACTTTTGAATATAAGGAAGTGCCTCAATAAGAATCTGCGCCCTTGATAGGTGGTCCATAAATTATCCAATCAGACAGTTAAGGATTTATAGTATAAATCTGCTCAAATCATCGTTCTTGGCTATATGCTTCAATCTTTCCTGTACATATTCCGCCGTGATCATAATCTGCTGAGGAGCAACATCAGGGGCCTCAAAGGAGATTTCTTCAACCAGTTTTTCCATTACTGTATGGAGTCTTCTGGCCCCTATATTTTCCATGTGTTCGTTTACTTCAAAAGAAATCTTGGCTAGTTCTTCAATAGCTGCTTGATCAAATATCAGGTCTATATTTTCTGTATCCAGCAGAGCCTTATACTGGGTGACAAGGGCATTTTTAGGTTCTGTAAGTATTCTTACAAAGTCTTTTTGAGTCAATGGGTTCAGCTCAACCCTTATTGGAAACCTCCCCTGAAGTTCAGGCAGTAAATCAGAGGGTTTTGAGACGTGGAAAGCACCGCTTGCGATGAACAGTATATGATCCGTCACTACAATACCATATTTGGTATGGACCGAAGTGCCTTCCACTATAGGCAGAAGATCCCGTTGAACCCCCTCCCTTGAAACGTCGGGCCCTCCGGCTCCGGTCCCCTTGGAAGCTACTTTATCAATCTCGTCTAAAAATATGATACCTGACTGCTCAACACGGGCAATGGCTTTTTTAACAACCCTGTCCATATCTATTAATTTCCCCGATGCCTCTTGTTCAAGGATTTTTTTGGCCTCAGAGACCTTTACATGACGACGTTTCTTCTTGTTAGGTGTGATGTTGGATAGCATATCCTGTATGCTGCTCTGCATCTCTTCCATGCCAGCGGCAGCAAAAATCTCGATCATTGGTGAAGAGGGTCTCGGGGCCACTTCCAGCTCCACAAAACGATCATCCAGTTTTCCTGTTTTCAACATCTGACGGAAGCGCTCCCTTGTAGATGTTTCTACCTGTTCATGCTCACTTTTCAGGCTTGGCAACAAGATGTCCAGGAGCTTGTCTTCAGCAATATCTTTAGCCTTTGCCTCCACCTTTTCTTTCTCTTCGCATTTTACCATATCTACCGCAAGGTGAGTGAGGTCCCTGATCATGGACTCGACGTCACGACCCACATATCCGACTTCGGTGAATTTGCTGGCTTCGATCTTCAGAAAAGGAGATTTTGCCAGTCTCGCCAGTCGCCTTGCGATCTCAGTTTTGCCTACTCCTGTGGGCCCAATCATAATTATGTTTTTAGGGGCGATTTCATCCCTTAGAGGCTCGGGGACCTGCTGTCTTCTCCATCGATTACGAAGCGCTATGGCCACTGAACGCTTGGCCTGGGACTGCCCAATAATATATTTGTCTAGCTCAGTTTCTATCTCTCTTGGTGTTAAAGGTTTTATTACTGCAAGTTCCACTGTATTTATTATTCCTCCTGAGATTCCAGACTTTCAACTATTATATTTTCGTTAGTGTAAATACAAATGCAGGATGCAATATTCAGGGATGCCCGGGCTATCTCTTTGGCTGAAAGATTGCTGTGGGCCACAAGGGCCTTTGCTGCAGAAAGGGCGTAAGGACCACCTGAACCTATAGCCAATATTTCATCATCAGGTTCAATAACGTCACCCGAGCCTGAGATTAGGAGGGAATTCTTTTCATCGGCTGCAATCAACAGGGCTTCAAGTCGCCTTAAGATTTTGTCTGTGCGCCAATCTTTGGCAAGCTCAACTGCTGCTCGCACCAAATTACCCTTGTATTGATCAAGCTTCTGCTCAAGTTTTTCAAACAGTGTAAAGGCATCTGCAGTAGCACCTGAAAAGCCGGTAAGGACCTTTCCATGATGAAGTCTTCTGATCTTCCGTGCATTGTGCTTGATAACCGTATTTCCTAGTGTAACTTGCCCGTCGCCTGCAAGGACTACCTCGCCTTTATAACGAATAGCCAGTACGGTAGTACTATAAATATTATCCTTTGTTTTGTTTTCCACCTGATTATTATACACTTTTTACTCCATATACCTGATTACTCTGAAAAAATCAGGCTGAGGCCATTGCTTCAATTTTTCAGTGAGCATGTAATGTACGCAGACAGGTTAATACAACGTACTACATCTCGGCAGTATCTCTGGAAATTTTCGTGCCTTGGATCTCAGACCTTTTGCAGAGTAATCATTCACTATTTTTTTGTTTTTTTGACTTTGCCTCTTTTGCTCTGGGATGGGCCTTATCATATACTTCGGCCAAATGACTTAGATCCAGATGCGTATAGATCTGAGTAGTGGCAAGACTAACATGACCCAGCATTTCCTGAATCGTTCTCAGATCTGCACCGGATTCGAGTAAGTGGGTTGCCATGGAGTGGCGAAAAGTATGCGGAGTTACTGGAGAATTCAGCCCTGCCTCTAACCTCCTTCTGGCAACTAATCGTTCCACACTTCTAGGGCTTAACCTGGTGCCCATTCGATTCACAAAAAACGCCTTTTCATCTTTGTAATGCAGTCTTTCCAGCAACGCATACCTAAAAGGTAAATATGCGTTCAATGCTTCAGCTGCTTTGCTCCCAAAGGGAATTATCCGCTCCTTGTTGCCCTTGCCCCTTACCTTAACCATTTCAGGTGAAAGGGAAACATGTGAAACATCCAGACCTGAAAGTTCGCCGACCCTTATCCCCGAGCTGTAAAGTAACTCAAGGATGGCCTGATTCCTTAAATTCTGAAACCCTTTATTCCCGCCCGTTTCCAGCATAGAAAAGGCCTCATCTACAGATAGATAGGCAGGGAGTGGCTTTTTTGTTTGCGGTGCCCTAATGCCATCAGCAGGGCTTCTTTTAACTATTCCCTGTCTGAGCAGGAAACGGAAAAAGCTGCGGATCGAAGCGAGTTTGCGGGCCACGGTACTTCTGCTTGCTCCCCTTTTCAGCATTGAAGCGAGCCAAGATCTTATTTCCTTCGACGTAATGGAGCCTGGATTTCTCCCGATACCTATGAATCTGTTAAGTTCCTTAAGGTCTCTTCCATAAGCTGCTATCGTGTTAGGAGAAGCATTTCTCTCGACCTTGAGGAAATCCATAAATGTTTTAATTTCATTGAACATAAGTAATCACTTTCTGTCCAAGGGCAAGAAATGAAATAAGTTTTTTTCTATACCACACATCCCTTAGAATTCAATAATGATCTTATCCTCATGGTTGTTTGATGAAATTTATTTACTTATTATTAGTAACAAAAAGAACGAAAAATTTATATGGATCTCGAGATGAAACTTGTCTGATTTATCAAGGTGAGAATAACCATGGAACTTGAAGAGTTCAAAGCCTGGATCGGGCTGCAATCGGTAGCCGGTGTAGGCAACATAACCCTTAGGCGTCTTATAGAACACTTCGGCTCAGCTAGAGCAGTATGGAAGGCCAGGCCTGCTGATCTTTCAGGGATAATGAGATTGCCTGCCCAGGTATTAAATAGACTGGCAAAAGGTCCTGATGAAAGAGTTATAGAACAGAGCATGGATATTCTGGAAAGGGTTGGCGCATGGACCATGACATTTTTAAGCGAGGACTATCCAGCGCTCCTGAATGAGATGCAAAATCCGCCGGCTATGCTTCATGGTGTAGGTGATCCCTCTTTTCTAAAGAATAGAGCGGTTGCCATTGTAGGCTCAAGGTACCCCAGTTCTTACGGACTGGATGTAGCTCGAATGCTCTCATCTGAACTTGTGCAACAGGGTTACACAGTAGTATCCGGCCTGGCTCTTGGTATAGACGCAGCTTCCCACGATGCGGCCCTGGCATCAGGTGGTAACACAATAGCTGTAAAGGGGTGTGGTATAGACGTGGCTTACCCCAGACAAAATACAAGTCTTGCCTGCCGTATAGCAGGCCAGGGGGCAGTTATTTCTGAATTACCACCTGGTTCATCTCCAGAGGCAAAAAATTTTCCAATACGTAACAGAATCATCAGTGGACTCTCTCTGGGAGTAGTGATAATAGAGGCAAGTATGAAAAGTGGTTCCCTGATTACTGCTTCTTGCGCCCTTGAGCAGGGTAGGGAGGTAATGGCGGTTCCGGGGAGTATTTATTCTTACAGGAGTAATGGTACCCATTGGCTTATAAAGCAGGGTGCTCATTTGATAGAGAATATTACAGATATATTAGAAGGGCTCGGTGCAGAGAAGCAGGGGCACAATGAAGATATTGTAACCGGCCTTTCAAAAGAGCGACCTAAGCTTTCTCCTGAAGAACAAGACGTCTTTGATAAACTTGGCCCTTATCCGCAGCATATAGACAATATAGCTAATTTGTGCGGGCAATCTGTGGGTCAAGTCAGTGGACTTTTGCTTCAAATGGAGCTAAAAGACCTGGTTCGGGCCCTCCCCGGCCAAATATACCAAATTAAATAAGGTAAACATTTACATTTTATGTCAGTAGACAGCCTTTTGCAGGATTTCAATCGCGGGTGAGTTGTAATAAACGCGCATTTGAAATGAATTATTTCCTGGAACTCCTAAACAGACTGCCGATTGACAAGGAATCAATAATTGATAAGTGAGAATAATTTTATGAAAAAGGGTTTGTTAATTGTAGAATCTCCAACCAAGGTACGGACCCTAAAGCGCTATTTGGGCAAAGATTTTGATATCAGGGCATCCGTAGGTCATGTAAAGGATCTTCCCAAAAAACGTTTGGGGGTTAATGTCGAAGACAACTTTACGCCTGAATATGAGATAATCCGTGGCAAGGGCAAAATCATTAATGAGCTTAAGTCTGCCGCATCCAAAGTGGATAGAATATATCTGGCCCCTGACCCGGACCGGGAGGGCGAGGCCATAGCATGGCATATAGCAGAGGAACTCCAGCCTAAGAGGGGGAAGGCCAAGCAGTTACATCGTGTGATCTTCCACGAGCTGACTGAGCAGGCTATCAGGAAAGCCATCGAGTCCCCGGGAAAACTGGACAGGAAAAAGTACGAGTCACAACAGGCAAGACGCATCCTGGACAGGTTGGTTGGATATAAGATATCTCCTCTGCTCTGGAGTAAGGTAAAAAGAGGTCTTTCAGCAGGACGTGTCCAGTCGGTTGCGGTTCGCATAATATGTGATAGAGAGAGGGAGATTCAGGCCTTTGTGCCGGAAGAGTATTGGACTGTTTGTGCCCGATTGGAGGGCCCCAATCCGCCCCCCTTTTCGGCGAAGGTAATTGCCCTTAAAAATAAAAAGCTCTCAATTTCTGATGGGGAAAAGGCCAATGAGATAGCACGAGACCTCGAATCGGCTGATTTCAGAGTTAAAGAGGTCGATACCAAAGAGAGAAAGAAATATCCCTCACCCCCATTTATTACCAGCACGATGCAGCAGGAGGCAGCTCTTAAGCTGAGGTTTTCTGCTAAGAAAACCATGATTTTGGCGCAGAAACTTTACGAGGGTATCGATTTGGGAGACGAAGGTCCGGTTGGGCTAATAACTTATATGAGGACTGACTCCACAAGGGTATCCAAGGAAGCAGTAAATGATGCGAGAGACCTTATTAATGAGAAGTTCGGCAGAGATTTCGTGCCACAAAGGGCACCGGTCTATAAAAAGGGCAAGATTACTCAGGATGCCCATGAGGCAATCAGGCCCACCTCAGTTGCAAGGACCCCGGAGAATGTTGCATCCTATTTGGAGAAGGACGCTTTGGCGCTGTACACGCTTATTTGGAAACGTTTTATCGCTTCCCAGATGAGCCCGGCAATATTAGACCAGACCCGAGTGGATATAGAGGCGGGTAACTATCTGCTCAGAGTTGTCGGGACAGTTGTGCGTTTTCCTGGTTTTACTGTTTTGTATTCAGAGACTAAAGAAGAGTCCCAGGAAAAAGTATTGAACAATTCGGATAGAGACAGACCTGATCTTCCTGCTTTAACAATGGATGATTCCCTTAAACTCCTAGGTATTGAACCCAAACAACATTTTACTCAGGCTCCACCCAGATATTCCGAGGCAAGCCTGATAAAAACATTAGAGGAAAAGGGAATAGGAAGACCCAGCACATACGCCAATATAATTTCTACTATCCAGAGTAAAGAATACGTGAATCTTGAAAAAAGGTTTTTTTATCCTTCGGCACTTGGTTTTATAGTAACCGATTTGCTTGTTGCACATTTCCCGGAAATCCTCGATTCAAAATTTACTGCTGCAATGGAAAAAGATCTGGATGGAGTGGAGGATGGTTCCATTTCCTGGATACAGGTACTTAAAAAATTTAACGGCCCATTCAGCAAAAGTCTTCACCTTGCGCAGGAGGAAATGGAGTCCATCAAAATCAACGGTGTTTCTACTGACATTAAATGCGACAAATGCGGCGCTCCTATGGTTATCAAATATGGCAGAAGTGGTGAGTTTCTTGCCTGCTCCGGTTATCCAGAATGTAAAAATACAAAGGACTTTAAAAGGGATGAGAAGGGCAGTATTCATATAAGAGAAAGAGAAATTCGAACTGAGAAAATATGTGAACGGTGCGGTCGGCCCATGGTCATCAAGAGGGGCCGTTTCGGTGAGTTTCTTGCCTGCTCCGGTTATCCTGAATGTCGAAACACTCAGCCCATACCTACCGGCATCTCCTGCCCGGAGCCGGGTTGTGACGGAGAGTTATTTCAGAGGCGTTCTCGTTCAGGTAAAACATTTTTTGGATGTAGCCGCTATCCCAAATGTAAATATGCTACTTGGGACAGGCCTGTTGCAAAAGAGTGTCCTCTTTGCGGATCAAAAATTCTGGTGGAAAAAATTACAAAGAGCAATTCAAAAATACTAAAATGTCCTGTAAAAGGGTGTACCTATAAAATAGAACAAGAAGGGGAATAAAAAGTTTTGTTGCAGACCCTTCAAAAAAATGCTTGACACATAAAAAAAGACTGCTAATGTGCAACACTTGTCACTCAAAAATAATCTGGTGCTGAGTATTAATTGGCCCTGAGAAAAATTGCTTGACATTGTAGAAGAAGATAATTAATTTTTAGTTCCATTCTACAAATCCCAACTTGATCTTTGACAACTGAATAGTGTTTGATAAGCGAGCTTTTAGTCATTAATCTTGGTCGCCGGATTTGGAGACCAAGACCATTCAGTTTAAAACTGGAGGGTTTGATCCTGGCTCAGAACAAACGCTGGCGGCGTGCTTAACACATGCAAGTCGTACGAGAAACCAGAACTTCGGTTTTGGGATTAAAGTGGCGCACGGGTGAGTAACGCGTAGGTAATCTGCCCTTGGGTTTGGAATAACTTGCCGAAAGGCGTGCTAATACCGGATAAAATCTTTTAGAGGGATCTGAAAGATCAAAGGTGGCCTCTCCATGGATGCTACTGCCTGAGGATGAGCCTGCGTCCCATTAGCTTGTTGGTAGGG
>CAZPDU010000107.1:0-4793 GCA_964585405.1 uncultured Thermodesulfobacteriaceae bacterium
TCGATGATGCCCTGGCGTATCTGAAATACGACTACTTTCTCAACGGGAAATGGTATCTGTTTAACAATCTCACCCTGGAGAAAGATGAATTTAAGGACCTCAGACTGCGGAGTTTTGCAGGAGCGGGTGTAGGATATCAATTCTGGGAGAGTGAATTGTCAAATCTTGGAATTGAGCTCGGCGTCAGCTATGTGAATGAAGACTTTGAAGAGGCGAATGACGAGAATTATGCCGCAGGTCGCTGGGCCGTGAACTATGATCGGTATTTACTGGAAAAGATTATTCAGTTTTTTCATTATCACGAAGGGCTTATGGGATTTGAGGACACAAATGATATTGTAATCAGAAGCAGGACCGGGTTTCGCCTGCCCCTGAGCAATAACTTTCTTGCAGGTGCACAGTTCCATTATGACTGGGATAACAGTCCTGCCCCTGGAATGGAAAACTACGACAAAAAATATCTATTAACTATTGGATACTCCTGGTAATTTTCGATACTCGTGTCAGGATTGAGAATTCTTTTGCGCCATATATCTCAAATATTGAGAGAGCACAAGGACCTGGTTAACCATGAACGACAAAATTTCCAAAAAAGAGCTGTATGCCATATAATATAATCAGCTTGTAAACAAACCAGTGTAAAAAATCATGAAACCCGATCAACGGTCGAATCACTGTAAAGGAAACTGGAGAAATGGCTCATGAATTACAAACTGATCTTTACTCTCGTCCTGGTTGGCCTGATGGTCATTTTCATTGTGCAAAACGTTGCTGTAATGGAGATACGGTTCCTGTTCTGGAAGGTCTCGATGTCCCGCTCCATTATGATCTTTTTAGTGCTTGCCACTGGAATTATAACTGGCTGGATTCTACGAAGCTATTTTGGAGGAAGTGAAAAAACTCCGGACGTGTCTTCAGAGTGACAAGTTCATATCTTTGCCCGGAATCAACTTTCACTCCGCTGAAACGGCGGTTCACAGTGAAAGAATGTGCAAGGCCGGTAGACATGGAGTCCTGAATGTATCACTCTGACTAAAGCTGACATGGCAGATCGTTCTTTTATAGCCACCTCTTTTTTCTGAAATATATAATCATTCCGCTCATAATCACCACCATGGCCATCAACACGCCCCAATATCCCCAACGCCACTCAAGCTCCGGCATGTACTTAAAATTCATTCCGTAAATACCCGTTATGAAAGTTAAAGGAATAAAGATGGTGGCAATGATTGTCAATACTTTCATTATTTCATTCATCTTATTGCTGACACTGGAAAGATAAATATCGACCATACCGGAAATGAGATCTCTAAATGTCTCCATTGTATCAATAACCTGAATGGTGTGGTCATAAACATCCCTGAAATATATTCCAGTGGAATCACTAATCAGCGGTGACTCTCCTCGCTCCAGAGCGCTGATTATATCCCTCAAAGGCCAGATCGATTTACGTAAGAATATCATATCGTGTTTTAATTTCTGGATCTCATGGAAGGCCTCAGGCGTAGGAGTCGTTATCAGGTCTTCATAGAGGCCCTCTATTCTTTCTCCGAGTTTCTCGAAAATTATGAAATAGTTGTCAATAATTATATCGATCAAACAATAAGCCAGATAATCAGGACCTTTTTTTCTTGCACGCCCCTTTCCATTTTGGATTCTTTCTCTAAGCGGATTAAACACATCACCTTCACGCTCCTGAAACGATATAACGAAATTAGGGCCAAGAATAATACTGACCTGTTCTGCGTTTATTTCATTAGTTTTTTCATCATATGAAAACATTTTTAAAACCACAAAGATATGATCCTCCAAGTCTTCCATTTTAGGTCGCTGGCCGGTATGGACAATATCTTCTATGATGAGATGGTGTATATTGAAATGTCTGCCGATGGTTTCTATAATCTCAGGCACATGAATACCGTCTATATTTATCCAGGTGACGGTTGGTGTGTCTTTAAAGGGAAAACACTCTTGAATTGTTGACACCTCTTTTGCCTGAAAGGTCGTCTCATCATAATCTATAATTCTTATCTTTACGTCTTCAGCCTTTTTTTCTCCGATATAAACGGCACTGCCGGGAGGAAGACCGGCTTTTTTTGATGTCACCTTATGGAATTTACGCATAAAACCCCTCCCTCATCCTAATCTTTCCAAAAGAAATTCTTATGATTCATAAATATAGACACTTGGGGTATATAGAAGGAATCCAGGGGATATCTCTAATATTTTTTCTTCGGTTCAACCGCCTCAACCACTTGAACTCTTCACCAAACGCTTCTTTATGCCCGCATTGAGAAAGAATTCTCAGGTACGATAATCCGCATTGATACGCACATAATCAGTTGAGAGATCGCTGGTCAAAATGCTGGCCTCTTCTGATCCGAGACCCAGGTCCAGAACCACCCTGAACTCTTCGTTAGCCATGACCTTTTCGGCCTGGTATTCCGCCTCTTTACCAAGGCCTGCACCCATTCTCACGATTTCGATTTCGTCAAAGAACAGACTGATCAGCCCCTGATCCAGAGGAAATCCGGCACGGCCTGCCGCGGCAAGTATTCGACCCCAGTTAGGGTCTTCACCGAAAAAGGCCGTCTTGACGAGCGGAGATTCAGCAATAGTCCTGGCTATTCTGTCTGCCTCTTCCCGGGTCCTTGCCCCTTTTACAATCAAGGTCACACACTTGGTAACACCTTCGCCGTCCTTAATAATCTGCCGGGCCAGATCCTGCAGCAGATCTTTGAGTATGTACTCAAAGTCTTCTCCATAGCGAACCGCGTTAATTTCCGCATTTCCGGCGAGACCATTGGCCAGGGCCAGAACAGTGTCATTCGTACTGGTGTCTCCGTCTATAGTAATTCGGTTAAACGTCTGCGATACGGTGCTTTCAAGTGCGCCCTGCCACCAGACTTGATCCACTCTTGCGTCTGACAGGACAAAGGAGAGCAATGTAGCCTGAGGTGGACCAATATTCGGTCCTATCATTCCGGCGCCCTTTGCCATGCCTGCAACAGTCACTTTCACACCACCCAAATCAATGCGCCTGATTGCTGTCTTCCGAACTGTGTCCGTAGTGAGAATGGCGTCTGCTACAGCTTCCAGCCCATTTTCAGAAAGGCCGCTCACAAGTGCCGGTATGGCGTTCTTTATTCGACTGATGGGGAGAGGTTGACCGATCACGCCGGTTGACGCGACCATAACATCTTCAGGGGTTATGTCCATTTCTCGGGCCACGGAAGAACAGATCTGGTGTACATGGATTATTCCCTCTTGACCCGTGCAGGCATTCGCATTACCACTATTTACTGCAACGGCCCTCACATAAGACTCACCTCTGCTGATACGATCAAGCCCTGCAAGGACCGGAGCGGCCTTTATCTCGTTTCTGGTAAATACTGCTGCCAGCAATGCAGGCACATCAGAGACTATCAGACCCAGGTCAAGGCGTCCCTTGTACTTGATATTGGCTGAAACCGCTGATCCACTGAAACCATTTATTGTTAGGTGCATAATATATTTTTAATTTTTGGGGTATGGATTACAGTAATTTAATCGAGGAAAATATAGGCATAAATCTTTTAAGCTGGTCCAGGGCCTGCTGAATTCATTTCCTTCCGCAACATTTCTTATATTTTTTCCCGCTGCCGCAGGGACAGGGGTCATTTCGACCTACTTTCTGTCCCTTGCGCTTAACAGTCTTTGGCCTGTCATCTCCATCCCCTCCATGTCCATACGTTATGCGTTGCTGCTGCTTTCTGCGGCGGGCCTCCAGTTCTTCAGTCTCTCTTTCCCGCATGGGACGAATCCTCAGCAGGAGGCTTATGGCCTCTTCTCTAAAACGCTGGATCATGGCCATGAACATGTCATAACCCTCGCGTCTGTATTCCTGAAGCGGATCTTTCTGCCCGTAGCCCCTCAACCCTATACCTTCTCTTAAATGGTCCATATTGAGAAGATGATCCTTCCATAAGTTGTCCAGGGTCTGAAGAACTATGAACCTCTCCACCCGGGCCATTTCATCTTCTCCAAACAGGGCTGTCTGATTCTCATAGGCGTGTCTTGCAGCCGCAGCTATCTTTTTTTCCAGTGCATCCCTGTCAAGGTCCTTTTTCTCTTCCTGAGTAATATCCAGGCGAACAGAAAATTGGCCGAGCAGACGTTCTTCCAGGGCCACCCAGTCCCACTCTTCCGACGGCCCTTTTTCATCTGTATAGGTATCCACCAGCTCTGCAGCTATATCATCAATAAAACCATAGAGTTCCTCACGCATATCTACGCCGGCAAGAATCTGCCTCCGCTGACTGTAAATCACCTCTCTCTGTTTGTTCATTACATCATCGTAATCAAGGAGGTGCTTTCTGATATCAAAGTTGTGGGCTTCTACTTTTCGCTGGGCATTCTCTATGGCCTTGCTCAGCATGCTATGCTCTATAGGCTCTCCTTCATTCATGCCGAGCTTGCTCATTATCCCGGAAATGCGGTCTGATCCAAAAATGCGCAACAGATCATCTTCCAAAGATAAGTAGAATCTGGAAGAACCAAGGTCGCCCTGGCGTCCGGAACGCCCCCTGAGCTGATTGTCTATACGCCTCGACTCATGGCGCTCTATGCTGAGAATGTGCAGCCCGCCCATATCGGCCACCCCTTTACCCAGGACTATGTCTGTACCTCGACCTGCCATATTGGTGGCAATGGTAATCCGCCCCATTTCCCCTGCATGAGCCACGATTTCCGCCTCTCTCTCGTGATGCTTTGCATTCAGCACTTCATGCTTGACTCCCTGGCGCTTCAACATC
>CAZPDU010000108.1:0-2614 GCA_964585405.1 uncultured Thermodesulfobacteriaceae bacterium
GCCGGTGTGCCCTCTATAGGAGACACAACTGTCAGTATGCCATCCTTGAGGCTGATTTCTATACCTATGCCGGTGAAACTGCCCTTAGTCTCTATCTGAAGTTCCTTGTAGTCTTCCGGCTTCATGAAGGAGGAGTGTGGATCAAGAGATTGGAGCATACCCTGTACTGCACCGTAAATAAGTTGCTTGGGCGGGATCTCTTCAACGTAGTTGCGTTGCACCAGATCGAGGACAGAACCAAAGATCTTAAGTTGTTCATAAGTTGCGTCTTCTCTGGCAGAGGCGATTTGATGCGCCTGGTAAGTACCTATAACCACAAAGACGCAAAGCAAACAAATAACAATAAGCCAGTGACGTCCCGACTTTGAAATTTTTTTCATTTTTTATCTCCCACAATTACCTGTGACAATAAAACATTCGAATAAGACAGGCAATCTCTATTTTATCATTTAAGACAGTACTCTAACCCCTATAGACCTCAGTATGATTGCGCCTCATGGCCCATAGAATAAAAGCACTATTCTAAACTGTTCAATTTGCCACTGTTAAACTGATAACTGAATACGGAAAAGATTTTATTGTTCCACATGCTCTTCAGTTTTTTCAGCCCCGGATGGCCTACTGAGGTATTCCCAGCGGTATTAGTCAGATATAACTCAATTATCAGATATGAAAACGACAAGGCCAGCAAGCTAGCAGGCGGTAGTTTTTTTATCTATTATTTCCATTTTATAGACTTTTGCAAAATACAAGCTTTACTCATAACTGCGGTTTCAGAGATAATTTCTATGTTGTTTACGTTGCCGATAGCCCGAAAGGATAAGTTTAACTAACAGACCTGACAGGCTACACCAATTCTCTTATTCTTCCTGTTTTGTCCTCTTCCAGCTCTCCTGCCTGGCCTTCGGAAATGGCCTTTCTGGCCAGCTGATCAACCAGTTCATTTTCCTCGTGTCCGACATGTCCCCTTGTCCATTCCCAACGCACCCCATGAAAATGGCACAAAGAATCAAGTACCTGCCATAGATCCTTGTTTTTAACAGGTCTGTTTGCAGTAGTCTGCCAACCCCTTCTCTTCCACTGGCCTATCCACTCTGTTATGCCTTGTTTAACATATTTGGAATCGGTGGTAATAATGACATCACAGGCCCTTTTAAGGGCCTCGAGTGCCCGTATTGTTGCCAAGAGCTCCATACGATTGTTTGTGGTATTTTTTGACCAACCCCTGATGCACTTTCTCTGCTCATCATATTGAAGCATCGCACCCCATCCACCAGGCCCTGGATTTCCGGAACAGGCACCATCAGTGAATATATGCACTATATTTTTTTGATCGTTTGCCGGCATAACAACTGCAACTGATTAAAGTTAGTTCCGCCCTGTATATAAGGTAACAATACCCATTGTGAGAGGTCTGTGCCTAACCTCTCTGAATCCAGCATCTTTCATCATTGCGGCCAGGATCTCAGGTTCATAAAAGCCCTGTATGGAATCTGCCAGATATCGATAGGCCTCCCTATCTTCTGAGATGCTGCCAGCCACAAAAGGAAGGAGCTTATGTAGATAGAACTTGTATACAGGAGAAAAAAAACGATTTGTCGGACGCGAGAATTCGAGAATCGCAAGCTTTCCTCCTCTTTTCAGCACCCTTAACATCTCTCTGAGACCCTGTTCCGGCCGGCTTAAATTCCTGATACCAAAGGCTATTGTTATACCCTGAAATTTCAAGTCATGGACTGGCAGACATTCCCCATCACCACATATGGGGACTATAAATTTTGGCTTCTTACTGCCATTTTTCCATTGAAGCTTCCCATGTTGAAGCATCTCATAACAGAAATCCACAGCCACCACCGGACGTTCTATCTGCCTCACAATTTCAGCAGAAAGGGGCATGGTTCCAGCACAAAGATCCAGTATGGGACCCTGCTTGAACTCGGCAAACTCACGCGTGGTTACCCATCTCCAGTAATGGTCTATATAAAAACTCAGCAAACTATTTAAGAGGTCATATCTCCTGTAAACAGAGGCGAACTTATCCTTTACAAAGAGCTTTTTCTCTTTTCCTGATGGTATCATTGCTTAATTGGAGTTGACAAAAGGCAATATCTTCAACTCCAGGACCTTGGGAAAATCATGGCGATCATGCAACAATTGGAAGAAGTGAAGAAGTCCCTTTTGCTTCTCCTCTGAAAAATCAAGTTCTACGCCCTTAAGATATTCGAGGCAGTCTGACGAGCCCATTGGTATTCTGGGGGCAACCAGATTGCTTATATGTTCCAGTTCCTTCATCCCTTTATGATAGCATTCCCTCAGACGTCTATGGAGAAGTAGTATTTTCTCCGGCCATGAATTCCAGCTTTCTTCCCTGACCGCCCACACGGCGAAAACAAAAGGCAGGCCTGTATAGTCCAGCCAAATTTTAGCCAAATCTGACCGGAAAAGATTGTCACTGTCAGATCGTAATCTCAGGGCCTCATCACCTATGGCAAGATATGCCTGGGCCAATGGATTGGACGACATTTCTTTAAAATTTCCTGTTCTGAATATCGGCCTAATTCCTAAAAAATCTTGAAGTATTATGTGCAAAAGATTGACAGAAGTTGCGGATTGA
>CAZPDU010000109.1:0-8913 GCA_964585405.1 uncultured Thermodesulfobacteriaceae bacterium
GCTACGTAGAGGTTTTCGAGGCAGCCGCTATGAACTGGGCGGCCATAAGAGATACGGACCTGGATCACTGTGTGAATATTCGTAATGCTTATGAGGACCTCACTCAAGTAGAGACTGTCAATTGTCTTACAGGCTATGGGGAATACGTTTTCCCAGGCGATTATGCTGTATTCCCAGCAACTGTTATTGCCGGTTATGCGGTAAATGACAAACTTACCACTGCTGTGGAAACCTTTTGGGGCGATATGGCTTTAAACTCAATAACTGAGGTTGAGGCTGTGCTGTCAAAAGATAATCTTGTTTTTCCGTATTATAATAACGCGCAGGACATTAGTATTGCCGCGTTGACTTTCCCGACTAAGCTTACAAGAGTTAATTCCGATTGTGAAGTTACAGGAACTCGCTCTCCGTTTTTTAGCCAAAATGGCATAATCTTCACGGCAACACGAGGAGATGAACTTATTTCAGATAGTATTTTGGGGATCAAATATAGTTACGATGCCTATGACATGAATGAGAAGGCAATTAGTGAGTGCCAGGTATCTCCTTGTATTAAAGGTAAAAGCTTACTATGGGAAGTTAACCTTGTTGACCCTGCCAATGATCTTGATATACCCTTTGAAGAAGGCTGGAGCCGTATCAGCTTTGGTACCACTACGGACGGGGCTGATCTCGATGGAAATGACATGAGCTACACAGGAGCTCCTGTTATTGGCATGGTCGTCCATCTTACACACAACGGCATGTCTGTGGACCAGATGGCATATGATTGCGGTGATGTTTACCTGGGAGAAATAGACAAGACTCTATTGGATTGTGTTTATCAGGGCGGCTGTAAAGTCACTGAGGTCACCTGCCCGACCTGTCCGGTATGCCCGGTATGTGATGCAGACCACTTATGTCTGTGCGAAACTGAGGCCGCATGTGAGGCAGCAGGTGGTAACTGGTGTGATGGAGTCTGCCAGGCTGAGGAATGTAACGGTGGCGTTGCCCCTACCTGTGGACCAGACAACCTGGATCTGTGTACTAATCAGACCGCATGTGAGACAGCAGGTGGTAACTGGTGTGATGGAGTCTGCCAGGCTGAGGAATGTAACGGTGGTGGCGGTTTGCCTTCATGTGGACCAGATAACCTGAATCTGTGTACCAGTGAGACCGCATGCGTGGCAGCAGGTGGTAACTGGTGTCCTGATGAGGTCATCGATTGTCAGGCCACCCCTTGTGGCTCAGGCCCATCTACAACGATTGGTAACAAAACTGTAACCTGTGGAACAACTTGCTTTGGTAACTGGACTAATCCCGCCTTCGTGCAGGAGTGCTCTGATTGGCAGGCAGCGAATTGTGAGTAAGTGAGGTTGTCTTTGAATGACATCTTACAATAATCAGGTCATTCAAAACAATTAGAGGACCAAAATGTATAATGCACCAGGGCACTATTATATATCACAGTGCCCTGGTGAGTTTTGTGAAATTATGTCGTCAAAGAAATTAGAATAACTATGAAATCTGGATTCTGAAAATAAATGGAATTTTTTATAAGGTGAATAATATTTTGCAACAATTGCCACGTATTATCACTGGTGTTTTTTCGCTTACCATATTCCTGCTTACATGTTGGTATTATACGGCTGTATGTATAAGGCATCAGGCAGGGACGCGGCTGATAACAATAGAAAGAGGGTTGAATGCGGCACTTAATAAAGTACCTCCAGGAATTACCAGGGAGTATATCATGTTTCAATTTAAGCTAGCATTGACAAAAGCAAGGCACCATTTTTTAACAATGCCTGGTTACTGGAAAACAATACATCAAGATTTCTTTGCTGCCGGAATGTCTCTTGAAAATATAGGCAACACAATAGGGGCGGGTAAGGCTGTATCTTGAAGGAACGCGATATCATCCCTTATATATGAGTTTTTATCAGGCATTGAACGACATTTTTAAAAAAATTGGCCTGCATCAAAGAGCGGCTAGCTGCTGGATAATTTATGATGACATAAAGCAGAGTAAATCTCCTTGTGTCCAGGATCTTGAAATTTGCCTCGGAAATTCAAATTTTGTACGGAGTAATTTTTAATTTTATTCGGCATTTTATATTATATGAGTGTTAATATTTTGACACAAAGATTGGTAATAACTAAATAATTATGAGCTTTCGGTTTTACGTTAAATTATATCATACACTTATAATAGTATGGGTTTTGTCTGTTGTCAGTTTAGCCTTGTTGCCGGGATGTCAGAGACAGGATCCGGGAGAGATATTAAAGGCGAGGGCCCTTGAATATTGGAACTTGGTGAATTTGGAAGATACCATAAGGGCTTATGAATTCGAGTATCCTATATACAGGAAGAAAGTCTCAGTTAATCAGTATGTTAAACGTTTTTCTCCTTTTAAGCACTATAGGGACATAAGTGTTTCAGATATAAAATTTCAACCTGGGGAAAAAACTGCGGATGTGACCATGCAGGTCTTATTAGAGATTAAGCCACCTGTGGGTCAAGGCTCCTTCATTAAAAGAGTTGAATTTACCGATCGATGGATAAAAATAGATGATAATAATCTTTGGTACCACGTGCCTAAGTCAAGCAAGAAGAAGAGCCACATTTCATAATTATTACGGAAGGGAGGTGATGTTGTACAGGCAAAGCGGCCAATGGGAGATGGAAAAATTAATATGTTATTATTTTATGGTATATAATGAAAAAGTGTTTCAAGGAGAATTATTATGAAGAAAATTGTTTCGTCTCTATTATGCCTGATGACAGCTCTATTTCTAGGGATTGCTCAGGCAGCGCAGATCGATGGTCTGCAGAATAATGGTGGCCCCGGTCTGCCGTCCGAGCTTGGTGTGTATGTAAATCCGGGCCATCTTGGTGATGCCTTGATCGGTGGTTACTACAACGCAAGAAATGCCATTACACAGATCAGCATAGTAAATACATCTGATACCCAGGGAGTAGCAGTAAAGGTCCGTTTCAGGGAAGGCAAGTTTTCAAATGAGGTCCTTGACTTCTATGTTTGCTTAAGTGCTGGGGATCGCTGGACAGCCTGGGTAACGGGTGATAATGATCCGACTAATCCGGCGGTGGTATTTCCCGTGGATGATGATACACCCACATATCCTGCATTTGGTGCCCTTGGAGAGCCAATGAAATATGGGACTTCGATGGCTCCGTGTGTAACTGCGGATATGACGAAAGAAGGTTATTTTACTGTAATAGGAGCCCAGAGTTGGGCAGATGTTCCGGGAAATAGGGTTATAGACACATGTGATAAGTGTGGAGAGCAACTGATTGGTACGGCAGAGGTGGATGCATCGAATTTCGATCAGATGACTGGTGATGCTCTAGATGGCCCTGTCGACGCTCTGGCAGGGACTGTAAATATCTGGGATTATGTGAATGGCGCCTCTGATTATTCTTACAATATGCTCGCTCTTTCCAACTTCCTTGATAATCCTTTGGAAGATCTGTCGCTTGCCGTGGATAGTTCGCCATTATTCGATGACAGTGATACCAATGGAGCGTATGATGGAATAGATGCTGTCAACTTTGTCCTTATGAGAGCAAATATGATCGCTTTCTATGACATCCGTAGCTGGCTTGGTGGGGCTGAGAGTGATATTATTATTACTTTCCCCACAAAGAGGGAGACCTTGGGTGCTGGCTCACAAAATCCATTTCAGCCATCTCCAGCGGATTCTGTATGTAACTGGGACGACCGAGCTAATTATCCTGACTTTTGTGAGCCTGTTCAGTTCACACTTTGGGATGATGAAGAAAATAAGTGTGGCTGTGAGGAAAGTGGATTTTCACCAAGGGAATACCAATGTGATGATAGCCTTGATCTCTGTCATGAGGTTAACTATATAGTGATTGGTGAAGGTGCAGAGTCAATTCTCAACTCAATCCTTACACAGAACCTCTGGTGCGATGATCCTGATTATCCGTTTGATATCGGCTGGATTAATTTTGCCTTCGATTGGACTGGCGGCATCACTCCATGTCCTGATAACAGAGTGATAACGCTTGATGCCACTCCGAGTGTATCCTCGTATGGCCTTCCTGCCTTGGGTTATGAACTTGGCAGTATAGTTGAAGGTTGGTGGGGTCATATGCTTGAATTGCGCTACTCTACTAATGTTGAAGGCGTGAACTAAATTAATTTTAGTTAGGAATAGTAAAAAAAAGGGGGGCTAAAGGTCCCCCTTCATCTATAAAAAAGTTAATCAAAAATTTTACCACCTGTGTCGGGAATCTGCTTCACGTGTATAATTCTCGTAAGCATAATGAAGATTTTAAAAGCATTTTCCCCTTTCAAAAATAGGCATAGAATTTGCATTCAGATAACAGAAGCTGTGTCGGCCTATAGGCATACGATTATAAAATTTAACTCGCTAGAGTTATTCCAAGGGGGAACAATGAAAAAGAGCAATTTAAAAGCGTTTAAGCCCTTCGCTATCCTCTCCGGGTTGTTTATGTTAATCAGTTTTATTTTTGGAGGTATGTCTGTATTTGCAGACGAGCTGCCTCCGCAGGTATATATAAATAACATAGATAAACCTGTTCAGGTAGTCAGAGGACAGTCCATTGAGATACCTGTGCTTATTGTCGGCGGTTATGCCGAACACCAACAGTCGGAAATGTATATTTGGCGAGAGCAGGGCAGTGACACCTATTGCTTCGATGGGAACGAATGGACTTTAGTATCAGGTAATTCAACAGACTGTGAGCCTTTGGTCGTATTTTCGGCACTGCCACATCATGTTTACTGGCCGTGGTCAGGTCTTTCAAGTGCTGAAGACCTTGAGAATTGTATACTGTATATCTGTTTTGATGATATGATTGACGGTGTTCTGACTGAAGAGTTTATTCATTGCGGAACATGTGATATAGAAGTTAGCGAAAATAGTTCCGGTTCTTCTTCCAGTGTTGATAATGAACCAGGATCAGGCTCCCAATCCGGTTCTTCTTCAGATCAGACGAGTGGTCCAAGCCAGGGAGGACTTACCCCGCCTTCATTTCCGGCCTCTTCAGGAGGAGGCAGTAGTAGCAGCAACCAGTGCGATTCATTGAGTTATACCAAGGAAGGTGAGATGAGTTCCTGGAGCAAAAGCGTGGTGCTTAGTGCAGGTGGTTATAGTTTGTTTAATGTCTCTGCACAGGCTTGCGGTAAAAATGTTTCTGTGACTAGCGTTTCGGCGACTAGCGTTTCGGCGGGCGGTGAATCAAGGATGTCAGTGAATAAAGTTATGGGCTCGCAGCAGCTATATGAGTTACGTTTTGAATTCAACGCCACTGGATTATCCGCCGGACAATACACTTCCACTGTGAACGTGACGGCGGGAGGTGTCAGTGATTCTTTCACGCTTTACATTACAGTGCAAGGCGAATGCAACGCCGACAGCGTGTTTGTGCAGCCATCGACTCTTAGTTTTAGTGTTGTCCAGGGCTATGATAGTAACCCGCAGTATGTTGAAGTTAAAAATGGTTGCGGAGAATCAATTGATATTAGTGAAATTGAGTGGAATCACCACGATTGGTTAAATGTTGTTGAGAGCACTCAGGGAAAGTTAAAGGTCAGTATTTTATCATCTGAACAAATCGGTAGCTATGAGGACTCTATAACTTTTAAAGATTCTCTTAAGGGAGAGACTCATACGGTTCAAGTTTCTCTCACAGTCGGAAGTATGCCCACTCCTACAGCTGGTGATATAACCTATGTTTCTGCACCAGTTACTTTTCGCAATCTCTCTCTTGACAAGCGCGAAGTTCTTTATTTCAAGTTTAGAGCGGGAGTGTCTGAAGGAGGAGGCCCTATCAGTATAGGTACTACTCCTAGTCATTCGGCAGGATTTAATGTCAATATGGTGGTACAGCGTGGAGGAACCGACCCTCCTGACGTGGATGATTATGAGTGGACAAAAGGCCTTCCAGGAGATAGTGTAAATGACGGAGATCGTGAGCTGTTCTGGAATCACAAATGGGATGCTGCGCAGGAACGGCGGATAACAATACGGGAGCCCATGGAACCACAGGATTTTTATATAATGTTGTACAATGATTCAGATGTGCGTGTGCCAGGAGGTCAGATGCTCAAAATAGCCTGGCATTAAGCATTACATTAATAATAGACAACAAAAGGGAGACATATGTCTCCCTTTTGTTTATTGGAGACATCATCGAGTTCTGAAGAGAAAAATGACCACACTATCGACCCTTGCCCAGTGAATACCTGAGGTATCAGCACTGTGCCTTTTGTGTCCATAACGGACAAAAATTGTTAGATGCAAACGCCCGTATCTTGCAGAGTATTGATTCATACACCGGAACTGTTATATTATTTTGACTTTTGTTGATGCCATAGTTTTTTATCGATTTGTATGTGTCTGATCGCGGCATCACTTTCGGATTAATTAAAAAGCAAGGAGTATTACCAATGAATGTATTGAAACGATTGCGGAAGATATTGCCGGGCAATATCTTCCTGGTTTTCGTGACATTGTTTTTTTTGGTTTCTTCAAACTCATGGCCACAGACTGAAGCTGACAATACATCTCCGGTAATTGCCAAAGTCGGCCAATGGCAGATAAATTTCCAGGACATTGAAAGGATAGTAAGATATTATCCGAAAAACGTTCAGGAAGCCCTCCTTCAAGACCCTCAAAAGATGATGAAAATGATTAATCGTATGGTCGAGGCTAAAGTGCTTTCGGATAAGGCAAAGGCGGAAGGTTTTGATGAGGAGCCTGCTATTGCCGAACAACTTGACATCTTTTTTAACGATAAACTTGCTGTTGCATATATGCAGGAAAGAGTGCTGAAAGATATAAGTGTCACTGATGAGGAATTAAAACAGTACTATCAGGCCAATAGAGAAAAATATGAAGTTCCTGAACAGGTCAGGGTTCGCCATATACTTTTTCGAGTGCCCATACAGCCAACCGAGATACAGGTTGAAGAAGCAAAAAAGAAGGCATTGGATTGCCTGTCGAGTCTGAAAGAAGGCGATGATTTCAACGATGTGGCATCAAGTGTATCAGAAGACTTAAAAAGCAGGCAGAAAGGCGGAGATCTGGGATGGGTCAGTGCGCAGGGTCTTGATCCGGCTTTTGCCAAGGCTGTTTTTAGCGCCTCAAAAGGTGAACTTTCCGGTCCAGTTCGGTCTAATTATGGTTTTCACATCTTTCTTGTAGAAGATAAAAGATCTGAAAAACAGCTTTCCTTTCAGTCGGTAAGAGGCCGTGTGGAACAGGATCTGTTAAAGGAAATGAGGTCAGCAAAGGGGGCGCAGTTCCTAGATAAGGCATTAGAGGAATCCGGAGCCGTTATAGACCAAAAGAAACTGATAGATTTGATGCTTAAAGAAAATTGATTGGGCGGATTTTTTTAACTGTTAGTTTGTTGAGGACAGCGATGGCTTTCATCTGACGATATTTTTTTAGTGACTGACAGCTTTCCATAAAGAGGGCTGGCCTGTTGTGTCTGCATGTATCGAGTGAGTGCAGCCAACACCGGCCTGATCTTTTTTGTTTTTCGCGGCGGAAAGCGCTCCCATCATCGTCAGAACAGCGAAAAAGGCAAACTTGTGGTACGGCATCTCGATACAGTAGTCGAACAGCATGATCAGGAGAAAAGCCAGGAATTGCGCTGCGATCAGCAGGGATTCAAACTCAAGCATGTGCCACACCGTACGGAGACCGCGGCCCAGTGCCCAGAACAGGAGGACGGTCCATAACAACAGGCCCGGCCACCCCGTCTCTCCCAGCATCTGGGCATAGTCTCCATGTGCGCGCCTTACCTGGACATTCTCGTTAAAACATTTTTTTGGCTGAAAACAGCGATAGACCGGATAAGCGAACCCCCAGTTTCCTATGCCCACACCGAAGAGATTTTTATTGGCCATGCAGATCGAGTTACGCAGATAGGTACCCCTGTCACTGGTCAAAAAATTGGCAGGTTCTTTAAAGTATACGATAGTCATCTGCACACGTTTCTGGGCCGGCGGGTAAGAAACGAGTATCCAGGCAAAGAGCATTACGCCAGTCAGCATCAGTGGACCCAGAATCTTTAAAATACCTGATCTGCGCCTGCGCCACAGGAGATACAGGGAAAAACCAAGGACAAAGGCCATGGTGACGACAAAGGCAAAGTAACTGGTCCGGCTCTGAAGCGTCGCAAGATAGGCCGCTTCCGCCAGGGCGATCAGTCCGCCGACTATTGCCAGGCCCCGGCGTCCTTTTTGCCCCCAGTAACTGACCAGGGACAGGAGGAGAAAAATCTGCCCGAGCACCGCCAGGGCGGCGGGATTTTTGTAGCCCAGGGTTGAAGGATTTATGGGACCCGGTATTGGGATAAGAAAGGAAATGGGCTGCCACAATTGATACAGGCCTATGGCCGTCACGATCACAAACGAGGCCGATATGGCCGCCAGCGCGGTGCGCAGATAAATCTCTTCCTGCCAGAGTACCACCAGGGCGATATACAGGTTAAGAAGGGTCCAGTATTGCGCAAGTTCATAGAGAGAGGCCTCGATAACCAGGGCCTGGCGAGCTGTCCAACACAGATAGAGAATGAAGCCTGTCAAAAGCCAGGTCCACCGGTCCCTGATCACCGTCCATAGCCGCTGAAGCCTTTGAGTATCCTTCCATACGATCCACCAGAAGGCCGTCAGAAACAGCCAGGCCAGGACCTGAACGGCAACGAGTTTGGGCTCCCGGTAGTTGACAAAGATCCATTGTCCCTGAAACCGTCCGGGGACAAATACCAGGGGAGGCACGAAGAACAACAGAAAAAGGAGAACATGGAGAATACGATCTGACAAGAGTGAGGCTGTTCGGTTTAAATTTTTCATTTCAGTCTATAGACCCCTTGGGGGAGTAGGCAGTAGGGAGTAGGCAGTAGGGAGTAGG
>CAZPDU010000110.1:0-4729 GCA_964585405.1 uncultured Thermodesulfobacteriaceae bacterium
AATCCTTTCTTTTCTGCGCAAAAGGAGGTTGGTGATGAAAAAATCGTTGTTGCCGCCTTTACACTCTCACTGTTCTGGGTTGCTTCGGGGCAGGTCGCATGGAGTAAATCCATCAGGAATATCCGTCTCGATCCGCCTGCGCCATCCAGCCTTGTGTTCGGACAGGAAGTAAATGTCTCGTTTGATTACCAGAAGATTCATACATCGGGACTTCGAATATTTGTCAGGCCCTATTCAGGGCAGAATCCCAGCCCCCGCTATACAGCCGAAGGGTCTCCATCTTATCCGTCGGGAACCGGACACGGGTCCGGGAGTTTCACGATCGAACCGGGCGACCCTGTGACTGTAGATGCAATTAAGATCTCGGTCTATGGAGACAACGGCCAGGACCTGCTCTTTGAATTCTTTCTTCCGGTGAAATACGCATTTAAATCCGAACGCATGGTCTTAAGCAGGCATTTGGAGATGACCCCAGCCGAGCCGTTTCGAACGCGAGAGTCCCGCCTGATGGAGAGTCCTGCCCTTACCGGTCCCCGCATGAGGATTCGTCCGGACCTCAGCCGGAAACTTGTATCCAGGGTCCCTCTGAATATACCACAACGCGATAATCAGGTATTGTATCAGCAGGTGCCGTCCATCCGGCCACCCGACAGCCCGTCCGGAACGGATCAGACGTGGAACGATCAGATGAATAACTGGCTGAATCAGCTGAATCACGTTCTGTTAGCCGAAATACAGCTGGTGGTGGAAGATGAAAATACCGTGCGGAATCTGGTCGAATTTGAAGAAGGAGAAGACGTCAGTGTATACGATCAGGTGGGACTGAGGCTGTATTTTTTGAGATTGACCCAGTTTCAGAGAACGGGTGAAGAATCCGATGAAGGCAACGAGTAAAAGGCTGGTCATATCAATTTTGGTCCTGGGACTGGCTATTGCACCCTGGCTCTGTGCACAGGAGAAACCCGGAGACCCGGAAGCCACAGAAAAGATCGACTACGAAGCCCTCCTGGAGCAGGCGAAAAAGGATTTTCTGAATAAAAAGGGAGAATTTGAGTTCGAGCCTGCCAAGCCTCCTGAATATATACAGGACGAGAAGACCAGGTCTCTCTATCTGAAATCATGGCAGGCCTATTACGATTACCTCTCAGAGGGACTGGCCTACCGGCTGAAGGTGTTTCGCTGGCAGGCCCGGTCATCGATCATCATCTTTTACTCGGTGCTCGTTCTGGTTTTTGCGGGTATTCTTTTTTCCGGTATTCAGTTTTACAAGTCCATGAAATTTGCCGGGGATAAGGAAAAAGAAGGTAATACGAACCAGCCGTTGACGGAATTTGAGGCCTCGGCGTCCGGTATCAAAGTCAGCTCACCTGTTTTGGGGGTGATCATCCTGGTGATCTCTCTGGCCTTTTTCTATCTCTATCTCGTCTATGTCTATCCGATTCAGGAGACCTTTTAGAACGTTGCCTGATAATGTCCGTTGAAGCCGGACTGTAAATCCTCGATGCTGGTTTAAAAATCAACGTTCAGGAAGATTGAATTCACCAATGATTGTAATTTCAATAATTACAAATCCTCATTGGAAATTCCAGGGGAGTTCGCATATCCAAAATTAGATGTAGGCCCGGCGGCGAAACATGGCCTCAGTCAAAAACCAGCTGATTAACAAAAATAGCACACTCACTGAAAACGGGATAAGCGGTGTGGCAAATTCCGATTGTCCGGTTACCCCAAACTGCAGGAGCTCCACCACGTAGGTCAAAGGGGAGGCCAGGGCCAGGGGCTTGAGCCAACAGGGCAATTGGGACAAGGGCATAAAGACTCCGCTGATAAATAAGATCGGGAATCGAAAAAAGTTTAACAGGGTCATGGCTTCAAAGACCTCTTGAACCATAACCGAGGCGGTCAGTCCTAACAGGGAAAAGCACCCGGCTCCCAGCATAAGTCCGGCCACAAAGGTGGGAGGATCAGCCAGGGGCATGGCCAGGACCAGCTTCAGGCCCAGGCTTAATATCAGGGCGCTGACCAGGCCGTAGGCCGAGGCGCTTAATGCCTTTCCCAGAATAATTGTGCGCATGGAGAGCGGGGCCAGAAGCAGCCGCTGCAGGGTGCCGGCCCGCTTCTCAAAGGTAACCACGATAGCGGCCATGGAGGTATTGCCGAATAACAGGGTCATGGCAATGATGCCCGGGGCAACACCCAGGTAGGTGGCTGGATCTTTGACGTAAACCGAAAGGAGCAGTACCGCTGGAAACATGAGCCCCCAGGTGATGAGCGGCGGCTTACCGTAATAGCTTTCAATATCCTTTAAACTGATGGCCACGATGCGTCGGAACTGGTTCATGACCGGGCCTCCGATTCCGGGGATTTTTCCACAAGGCTCAGAAATGCGTCTTCCAGACTGGCGACCACGGTGTTGATCTCTTTAATCCGAAGGTCTCCTTTTTCGGCAAAAGCCAGGATCTGCTCCAGGGCCGGGTGGGTCTCCGACACCTCGAAGCGCCACAAACCGTTTTCAGGAGCGGCCTTGAGAACCGCAGGACAGGCCTGGAGCAGAGGTTTGGGGTCAATCTCCCTGGAAAAGTTAACGGCCAGAAGATTGAGACCCTGGAACTGCTGCCGGATTTCCCAGGGAGCACCCAAGGCGGCTACCTGTCCTTTAATGAGAATCAGTACCCGGTGGCTTAAGTCCTCGGCCTCATAGAGGTTGTGGGTGGTGAGAAATACCGTGGTGCCCTGGCGGTTGACGGCCTGAATAAGCTCTCTCAAAGCCCGGGCGCTGGCCACGTCCAGACCGGAGGTAGGTTCATCCAGAAAAATCACCTGGGGATCATGGACCAGGGCCGCGGCGATGGTCAAACGCCGCTTCAGACCCCGGGATAGAGCACCGAAAGGGGTATGTTCCCTGTCGGCCAGATCGAAATGCGACAACAGATCGCCTACCTTCAGGGTTCGCGCCCTGCGATTCAGGCCGTACAATTCTCCCAGATATTCCAGATTGCGGCGGCAGGTGAGTTCGGGATAAAGATTGGACTCATCGGGCACCACGCCAATTTTCCCTTTTACGAAAACCGGGTCCTGAGCCACATCCACTCCACAAATGCTTACCTCTCCGGCATCCCGCTTCAGCAGCCCGGCCAGAATCCGAATGGTAGTGGTCTTGCCCGCGCCGTTAGGCCCCAGATAGGCGAAGATTTCTCCTTGCGGGACTGAGAAATTCACCTGGTTGAGCGCCTTAAAGGGGCCGAAACTTTTACTCAAACCGGAGACCACAATAGCGGGAGCGAATGCCATTTTCCACTTAACCCTTACTTCAAGTCTTTACTATATTATCCGGCTCGCCTGCTGAATGGAGAAGATCCTGGGCCACCAGGACTTTAGGAGCGGTGAGAAACTCATCT
Organism: uncultured Thermodesulfobacteriaceae bacterium; assembly: GCA_964585405.1. GTDB lineage: Bacteria > Desulfobacterota > Dissulfuribacteria > Dissulfuribacterales > UBA3076 > UBA3076. The sequence continues at coordinate 3,399 of CAZPDU010000110.1, forward strand.
GCAACTTCCTTCCAGTGCGACAAGGTTTCCTGATTGAGTTGATAATGCATGAAATAGCCGCGCTTTTCGGCCTTCACCAGGCCGGCCTTTCTGAGTACCTGGAGATGTTGGGATACAGCGCCGGGAGTGATGTCCAGACGAACCGACAGAGCTCCCACACACAGGGGTCGCTGTTTAAGCAGTTGAATGATCCTGACCCTTGGCGTTACTGCCAGAACCTTGAACATCAGTGCCAGATTCCGTTCGTGAATCATGATTTATTTTAGTATTAGCTAAATTAAATTGCAAATAATTATTGGAAGAAATGGTAAGTTATCTCTTTCAAATTAAGGAAAGGTAAAAAATATTTTTTTTAGGACAAATTGCAAGGGAGAGACCATAGAAGAAACAAAGAATAATCTGTGAGAGGCAATTCAATTAATTCTGGAAGACCGCAAAGCAGACATACTTCGAGGACTGCCTGAGGATGCCATTCAAGAAAAGGTGCTGATTGGATGAAGCGCCTTTTGAAAAGAATTACCTCCTACCTATCGGCGCCAGAGAGAATTCCTCCACCTTAAATCCGAATTTAGCTGTAAATCTAAGAATTCTACGTTTTCATTCCTGTCGGCCAAGGCTTAAACTTTCCCTCCTGTCTTTATGAATCGACACCATTGGCAGGTTACAGATGGCGAGCTGTGTATTCATCTAACAGCCTGCGAATCATTTTTTGATACTGAGTATTGTATTTTTTTGCTTCATTTTTAAAAAAATCTACACTGGCTTTGCTCAGAGCAATAGTGACCTTAACAGTTTCATCCTTTAAAACCAGTTCCTCAGGTGCAGGCAGGAAATCAGAGACAACCTTCACCTTTCCCATGGGCTCATTCGTGTATTTTATTTTCTTTTTCATATATCTTCTTGCCTTTCCGCCAATATCCGGCACCAATGATTCTTATTGTAGTATTTCGGTAAGTAAATCTCACGGTCATTATTCCTTCGGAGACTCTGCCAAGACAATAATATCGCTTCTCCTTCTCAGCGTGTTCCAGATCCTCTAGGATAACACGATTAGAATCCAGAAAAGCAAGCTGAGCCACCGCAAAAGAGACGCCATGTTTTCTTTGATTAAGTTCATCTTTAGCGGAATCCTACTCAAAATCAGACCGTTTTCCCATTTGCTTAAGATATAACCTATCAAGATATATGTCAATATTTTTATATGGTTAATTATATGGCTATAAAATCCGTAAGGAAGTGAATCAAGATTTTATCGGTGGTGGTATGAGAAGAAGCGCAGGTGTTTGGGAGGGTTATTTTTGAGTTGAGGCGGGCAAAGGAATATTGGCCGG
>CAZPDU010000111.1:0-6656 GCA_964585405.1 uncultured Thermodesulfobacteriaceae bacterium
TCAAAGTCATTAAACGTAAAGCATATGGTTTTCACGATTTACGCTACTTTACACTGAAAATTTACCAGGCTTTCGCCAACTAATCGGGAGAAGAACCAATTATTTAAATTGGCGGTGGGTGTCACCAAAAGGTAAAGATGGTAGCTCCCTACAGGAAGACTTGAAGCCTGTACATCACAAAATAAAGTCTCATTTAAGGGTCCGGTTATATTCGCCTTCCATGGTGCCGCCGTGTCTGATAACGCTTCAAAGACACCATTCGACGTCAAAAGATAGATATTGTCAGGATCTATTTCCGGTGAATATAAGCCAAAATAAATGTCTACTGGACCTGAAAACTGATAAGTGTTTAATGTTATACTAAGTGTGTCGCCTCCTGTAGCAACAGTCCCGATACCTATAGGTTTAGCCTGGGAAGCATCAGCACTTAACAATGGTGATGTCTCTGGAGAATATGTGAAGCTTTGGCAGTTGGCAGGAATAGGTATAATCGGGGAGTTAAACAGATCCGAAATGAATACAGAAGATAGGCTGTCAGTCGCGGTGCGGACCCCTGGCTGGTCGGGTTCGCTGTTTCCCCATATCCACGTGGTAAAGTCAGTATAATCCTCTTCATCTATGTAGGGCGTTGTGGCCGATGCAGTCTTTAAACTAGGCATGGCAACAATTGCCAACAAAAAAAGAATAAAAAAACCTCTTACAGTCCTTTTCATGGTTGATTTCCTTCTCTTTTCAAAAAAATGTAAGATTGTGGATCACTATATCGAAAAAATTTCAAAAAATACCTTAAATCCTTGATGATTTTTATGCCCCTCTCCGTCAGCTTCTGAACGTTTCAATTATCGCTATTTCAATTTTGGGCTGATAGAGATCTTTCAAAGTAGATCACATGATTAACATCTTCCGGCAGTCTATCAAGTACTTTTTGGTGCTTATTTTTTGACCTGAACGCTGTTGATTCCTTCGATTGATAACAAACACTTAACCGTGGCCTAATCTTTATTAATACCGTTTTTTTATTTTCCGTTTATAAACTCTTAACGCAAAACTATTACTCCTTTGTCTTTTATATACACCCCTGATTGCACTATACAATACATGAAACTCGACTCCGCTCAAAAAAATTTGAGGTGACGGGCACAAAATTTGCTTTCAGTATTAATTGTTTAATTCATACCCAAGTGATCTGTCTTTGTGCAATATATAGATAATAAAATTAAGTATTTCCAAGGACTTGGATTTTTCGCTGGGATTATGGCTCTATGGCCACAGTTCGCACTTGTATCATTCGTACTTAACATGCAGAAGACTGCAAGGCTAATTGAATCGTAACTTGATGAGGATATTACCCTGTGTCAAATTCACCCCTCGACTCCAGTTCGTACATTTTTATTGTTCTCAGAATGATTAATGCTATTTTATATCGGCAAAATATAAATCGGAGTTTTATAATGGGGGGAAATATCCTCTTAAAACTGACATTGGCCGGCTGGCTGGCGCTTATCTGCTGGACAAACCCGGGCTTGGCAGCCGGAGTAGCTGATAGCTGTATTCAGTTCTATAAAGATGGTCAATACGAACAGGCATTTCCATTATGCCTCAAGGCTTCAGAACAAGGGAATTCCCATGCCCAATGCATTTTAGGAAAATTTTATTATTTCGGCATAATCGTTCAACAGGATTATGCCGAGGCGGTAAAATGGTACCTCAAGGCAGCGGGACAAGGGTTTGCAGAGGCCCAAAACATATTAGGCTGGATGTACAACTTTGGAATGGGCGTTCCCAAAGACGATACTGAGGCGGTAAAATGGTACCTCAAGGCCGCTGAACAGGGATATGCAAAGGCCCAATGTAATCTGGGATGGATGTATAATTTTGGTAATGGTGTTCAAAAGGACTATGCGGAAGCCTTAATGTGGTTTCAAAAAGCAGCTGAACAGGGATATGCAAAGGCCCAATACGGCCTTGCGGAGATTTATGCCAACGGCAAGGGCATTCAAAAGGACCAAAAAGAGGCGGTAAAATGGTACCGACAAGCAGCAGAAATGGGACATGCAAAGGCCCAATTCAATTTGGCGGTCGCCTATACCCGCGGCGAGGGCATTCAAAAAGACCAAAAAGAGGCGGTAAAATGGTACCGACAAGCAGCAGAAATGGGAGATGTCGATTCCCAATTCATGCTCGGCTGGATATATAGCTTCGGCAAGGGCATTCAAAAAGACCAAAAAGAGGCGGTAAAATGGTACCTCAAGGCCGCTGAACAGGGACATGCAAAGGCCCAATTCAATTTGGCGGTCGCCTATGCCCGCGGCGAGGGAGTACTTCAAAGCGCCGAAACAGCTGCCGATTGGTACTATAAGGCTGGATTTTCTTATCTAAAGGAGGGCAAAAAAGATGATGCATTAAGGTGCGTGGAGCGGATCAAGGACCTAAAAACATCGTTGCATTTAAGTGAGCCCGAGGCATTTCTGGCCGACAAGCTTTTAAGCGGTATCCACGGAGAAGAAGCTTCTGAAATCTCGCCGACTCAGGAAAAAAATCAGGAGTAAAACTGGTGACTGACTTATTTGGCACTGGTTAGCTATTATGATATGGTAATTATATCTGATGCGCCAAAGGAGTTTTTAAGTGGTTAAAATTATTTCCGGAATAGTCGGCAGTTTTAGCCGAAAAAAAACAGCTTCCGAAGACTAAGGTGTCTGGAGGATGAGGAAGTATTTAGAACAATGTCGATATAGAAGAAGACCTGTAAAGCTGAATGCTGAAGTCAGCGTGGAGGTCAAAAAAGGCAATGTAACTAAAAAATATCTTGTTCCAGTCAAGGTTATTAATCTCTCTATCCAGGGATGCTGTATTATTACTCACACGGTATTACTTAATGGAAAACATCTGTTTTTGGAAGATATTGGCTCTAAAGAGATTGAAATCCGAATCTATTTACCCAAAAATCTAATTATTGTTCCGGCTAAAGTGATTTGGTTTGATTATGCGGAGGAGTATAAAGGATTCAAAATAGGATTAAGTTTTGGATTTGTGAAAGACACAGATCTTAATCTTCTCAAAAGATATCTCTCTTCAAGAGACAGTGCTATAATTTGAAATCCATATTCAGAACAGTCTGTGAAAAAAGTTCGGACTGCAGATAAATTCAAGGTCTCATGATCCTGCTGGATTAATCCTTTTAAGGGATCTTTCAAATGCCTCAAATGCCTTCTGGTTAAACAGCACGAAGCGGACCAGTTTGATTTCAGAATAGTTCCTTAAAAAATCAATGATGGTGCGAAGGGCCACATAAGAAGCGTCTTTTAGGGGATACCCATAGGCCCCTGTGCTGATAGCAGGAAAGGCCACCGAACGGACCCCCTTTGCCAGGGCGAGCTCCAAGCTCCTCTGATATGCACTTTTAAGCAAGCGTTCTGCATTTGGGCTCGGTCCCCTGTAGACAGGTCCCACCGTATGGATTACGTACCGGGCCTTGAGCTTATAGCCCTGAGTGATCACCGCATCTCCTGTATCGCAGCCTCCAAGGGTTCGGCACTCAGCGAGCAACTCAGGTCCTGCTGTACGGTGAATTGCACCATCAACGCCACCTCCACCCATAAGCGTGCGATTAGCGGCATTTACTATAGCATCGGTATCCTGCTGTGTGATATCACCCTGCACCAACTCCAGTATTGACGATCCGATTTTAACCTTCATAATGGCCCCTTGAGTTATTTTGTACAGTCCTTCTTCAAGTCCAATATATCTTATATTCCAATCCCCTGGACACAGATACTAAAATGTCATGCGGGTCTGGATAAATTAGATTAAAATATTAATTTATTACAGATAAGTCCGTGTAAATGGCGAAAAAAAATAGATTTAATAATAGCTATCACAGAAATTGTCCCGTAAGGTGACTCGCAAACCCTTAAGTAGGAGCCCTCATTATTTATATCTGTCTTTTGTAACATTGGCCGACCTATTGCTGCATACAAAAATGAAGAGGATAAGAATGAATAGTTCCATAGAAAAGAACATCAAGACAATTCTGAATACAGTAGTAAACGTCGTTTCAAATCCTGCAGGATTTTTTCATGATATGAACAAGACCGGAGGGTTTGCAGAACCGCTCATTTTTATGATGTCAATAGGGGTTATCGCGGGTATTATTCAGGTTATCCTGGCGGGTGTCGGGTTTGGCTTTCCGATATCATTATACCAGGCCGTTGCGTCCATTATCATAGCGCCGATTTTTGCGGGCATATTCGGGTTTGCTGGTGCCGGAATCCTATTTATCATTTGGAAGATAATGGGATCTCAGCAGTCTTTTGAGACAGCTTACAGGTGCTGTGCATATGCAGGAGGAATCGTTCCCGTAACCACTGTGCTGACAGTCGTACCTTTCTTGGGACCGGTCCTGAACCTTGTTTGGATGACGTACCTGCTGGTCGTGGCAAGCGTCGAGGTACACAAGCTTAATCAGAAAATCTCATGGATCGTCTTCGGAACCATCTGTGCTGTCTTTATCCTGATCATTATCAGCTCGCAACTTGCTGCAAGAAGAATAAACAGCGAGATGGGTAAATGGGGAAGTTATAGTGAAAACAAAGGGTATGTGTCACTCGAAAAGGCGGACGAGGCAACGGAAGAATTTTTGAAAGGCTTGCAGAGACAGATAAATAGAGCATAAATGTCGAACCGAGCGTTTCAGAACCTGTTTAGCCTGTCTGCGAATAAAACGAATCGCGTAAAATCTTACCATACAGGGTAATACCAAAATAATTTAAATGGTTCCCGCAAATACGATATGTTATTAATGGAACGATACTGCGGATTAGGATTCTTTTTTGTATATTCTCAACTCATATAGCTATGGCGGCATAGCATCCAGTGAAAGAAAGGACAGAAGAGCTCCTCGATCCAGACGGATATGGTCACTACAGGGGATATAGGGGGTGAACGCCAAGCTCTGTGCCACACTGAAGTTCGTGCTAAGGATAGGTCTAAGCGCCTGTCTGCTGGCCTGGCTTATATCAAAGACAAATCTCGATGATCTTCTAGAGACCATAGTCGATCTGTCTTTCTATACGTGGGCTTTCGCCTTTATGATGTATCTGATCTCACAGGTTATAGGCAGTATCCGCTGGTATTTCCTGGCTCATGCCCTTGATTTTTCCGGACCCTGGTTCACATATCTTAAGTATTATTTTGTAGGTATGTATTTCAACCTTTTCCTGCCCACCAGTGTTGGTGGAGATGTGTTTAAGATGCACCTTATCTCACGCGGAAAACCCAAAAAGCTGAGAGCCACTTACAGCCTGTTGGCTGACAGACTATTTGGGCTTGCTACAATGTTTTTACTTGGAGCAAGTGCGGTCCTCATAGGACAGGGAACACTTCCCAATTACTTCGAGCACCTTCTTTATGTCGCTGGAATATGTGTCATCGCAATACTTGTGGGTATGCCGATGCTTTACAGGCTTCTTGGCATTATGTGGCCGGGGCTTGGAAAAAGGCTGGCGGTACTCCTGGTGTTCTGGGAAAAGCCAAAGGCCCTGTGTGCAGCCCTGAGTCTGTCTCTGGTTCTTCAGGTACTGGGTATAAGTGCAGTAGCCCTTCTGGCTGAAGATATGGGGCTCGGCCCCCCTTTGCTCTTTTACTTTGCGGCCTTTCCTCTGGTAGCAATCCCCACCATACTTCCTATCAGCTTTAATGGCATAGGAATTCGGGAAGGAGGATTTATATACTTCCTGGGACTAAAAGGCGTATCTGCAGAAAAGGCCCTCGCCCTGAGCTTGAGCGTATTTGCCATTCACGTTTTGGCTGGCCTGTTGGGAGGCATTGCATACGCATTTGGTTTTCACAAAAAGCTGCTTGAAGACTACACTGAAAAAATATGACCTCAGCGATCTATTGGATATTTTACAACTCTTAAATTCAGAACGGCATTCTTTATTGGAGTTTTTCCAGGTCCCTTTAAGGCCTATCTTTATCATTTCCCGGTTGCCGAAATAATCCGTTGTTATCCTTGGCAGTCAGGGAATCAGCCGTTACAATAATTGATATGACAGTGACATCCAAAACTCCCCTTGTAGAAATCCGAAATCTCACGAAGCGATTCGGAGAGAGGGTGGCGGTCAAGGATCTGGATCTCTGCATACACCCCAAAGAGTGTCTTGGACTGCTAGGTCCCAACGGGGCCGGAAAGACTACCACCATATATATGCTTCTTGGTCTTGTCCGTTACACATCAGGTGAGATCTCCATCTTTGGTGAATCCATACCAGAACGGTTGAAACAGGTGAAATTGCGGATAGGGGTGGTCTCTCAGAGGGACAACCTGGACCAGGATCTGACCGTATATGAAAACCTTCTGGTCTACGCATCATATTTTGGAATTGACCGTTCTACAGCCAGAAAGCGAGCAGATGATCTCCTTGATTTCTTTGCACTGAAAAATCGAAGCAATGAGATCATTCAACATCTTTCAGGCGGTCAGCGCAGGCGCCTTCTCCTGTCAAGGGCCCTGATAAACAATCCGGAATTGCTAATCCTTGATGAACCCACCATAGGTCTTGACCCCCAGGCGAGACACCTTATTTGGGAGCGACTTCAAGACCTGATATCTCAGGGAACTACCATGCTCCTTACCAGCCACTATATGGAGGAGG
>CAZPDU010000112.1:0-10470 GCA_964585405.1 uncultured Thermodesulfobacteriaceae bacterium
GCGGGAAAGGTCGAGCCCCATCAGACGTGGGCCCGGGGTCTTAACCTTGGCCAGGCGCTCTCCGCCGAAATAGGCGCTCAGACCGCCGAGCAGTGCACCGCCCGCTGTAAAAACTCCCGCGCTTATTCCATGAAAGAGGACATCCAGCCAGGCACCGCCGGTTCCGCCAGCCAGTGCTGCAGCCCATATCAACTGGGTCTGATCAAGGCCCAGGACCTTCCAGACCCGTTCGCTGAAAAGGCTCTGTTGCAGTACAGATTCAGCTGGGAGTTCATAATGGAAAATGTTGTGCTTGAAAAGCCTTCGAATCCGTTGGTGAAAACGGCGTTCCATCTCTCTGAGTTCCTTTTGAAAGCGCTCTTTGAGATGTTCCTCTGCCTCTTTGTCGCTATCCTCGACGCATTCCGCCAATATGACGTGGTTTATGGAAGTTTTCAGCAACTCTCCGATCAGATCTGCGGTATCGGCGATGCGGCGCTCCCAGTCCTTGCGGAAGGCCGTGATGACCTGTTCCATGGCAGGCTGCCAGTCCTGGTCAATGCTTCTCAGGGTTTCCAGCAGGGCCATCCGTTCCGCGTAGTTGGCCTGGTGTGCATTGAATACCCGCACTGCATTGAAGTGTTTGCGAAATGCAGTCTTCCATTCATCAAGATATTCCTCTCCGTATTCCTTGGAGTTGATAACTGCCATTCGAGGGCGACCCGTCCTCCGCAGAATTTCCATTTCCGCAAGGTCTTCCCTGCGCATAGGTCGGGAGCCGTCAACAACGTAAATGATCCCTGCGCCGGCCTCGATCGGTTGCAGTAGTTGGCATTCGTGTTGATATGCCGGGAGCGCAAGGTGGGCCTCCCGGAACGCACGAACGGCGCTTTCGTCCGATTCACCGTACTCCTCCAGCCAGGCCAGCGTGTGGCGGGGATTCTGAAACCCTGGCGTATCGATGAATTCGACTACAATCCGGCCGTCTATAATTACCGGATAGACATGGCAGGTGCGGGTTTCACCCGGAAACGGACTCACGGGAACCGTATCATCTTCAGCAAGTGTGGAGACCACGGAAGACTTGCCCTCATTGGGATGGCCGACAACGGCAAAGCGCAGGGGGACGGGATCACTCATGCGGTCACGCTCCTTTTCGAGCACAGACGATCCCCAGATATGGATCGCCTAGCGTCTGAAGTTGCTCTTCCCATACCTTACGGTAGATTTTTCTGGGAGGAGTGAAAACGGTTTCCCTGGCAGGTCTGCCGATCAGCAAAACATCGATTTTCCCCTTTTCAGAAAGACTTCTGCGAAGCTGGCGGATAAATGCGAGTGTTTCTAGTATAGGTGGTTGCCAGGCCTCCTGGACCAGGAGTACTCTGTTTTGCCTTCCCTCTCGATTCATATCTTTCAGTTTTTCGAGAACCTGCCGGTCTTGGTCGAGCTGGCCGCCTACCTCGAGAATTTCGCCTATGCTCATTCCGAAATAGGCCTCAGCGATGCGGACTATATCCTCCCTGGAAGCCCGCGCTGCCAATTCCTCGTTCATCAATACCACGCCCGAACTGGATTCCGGCTGGAGGATTCCGGACATTTCAGAAAGGCTTTCACAAATTGATAATTCTTCCCTTTTCTCCTTCTTTTCCATAGAGATGGTTTCGAGAAGCGGGGTCTGCATACGCCTTATGAGACTGTCGCTGGCGGCATGTGAAAAATCGAGTCTCTTCAGGGTAATCCGCCAGAACAACCAAGTAGCCAAGCATATTAAAAGCCGCGGCAGGACGCCGTAAAATACAATCCCCAGACAGAGGAAGGGCCACCAGGAGACCAGATCAGGAGTCGCCAGGTGAGCGATACCCTCTTTCAGGATAATGCGGCTGTTTTCTATCTGAACCAGGGTTGGAAATCCTGTTCCTTCCGGAACCAGCCATGACCAGGGTAAAGCCAGAATTTGTGTCAGTTTGCAGATTATCTCCGGTCCGACCTGGAGGGTTGTCTGCCAGCCAAAGGCCAGGTCCGAAGTGAAAACACGTGCGAGAGTTGCCAGCAGTGCCCCGATGTTAAAGGCCAGTCCGAAAAGCTGGCTGAGCATAAAAACAGGAAAGAAAAAAAGATTGCCATAAACCGTACGACGGCTTTTCAGTATGCCCAGCGTGGTCTGCAGGCGTAATCGGCGTTCTTCAGCCAAGCGATTCATTCCACTGGCGGCCATCCGTCTGGCCAAGCCGTAAAGCAAGGTCCCCCAGAAAGTGTCAGAGAAGGTCTTGCGTCCCGAAAGCCGGCAAAAACGGCTCAGAAAGAATCCACCGACCAGGATCAAAAGGAGAACAGCCTGAAGAATGATCAGCAAACCCACATAGCCCGACACATTGACAGGCTGAACACCTTTGTATTGCAACAATGAAAGGGCCAGTCCTGCGCCGGAAAAAATTCCCAGGACAATAACGATACATTTGAGCAGTACCAGGGTCTCCTTAAAGACAGTACCGGGAAAAATAGGTTCCTGCTCCTGCCTCTTTCTTACCTCAAGCCAGCGCCGCACAATAGAACTGCGTGAAGGTAATTGTGTACCCTTACCGGGAATCATTTTCAGGAAAATAGCGCGGTCACGTCGTATCAGGTATTCCTCATCTTGTTCTTCATCACCATGGAGGAAATACTCAAGGTCTATTAGGTCGTAGATATTCCATTTCTCTTTTTTAGGATCCCAATCGGGAAGGTTGACCGCAGACAGACTCTGGTCTATTGACAAGGGTTCAGGAATATTTCTTTCCTGCTTTATTTGTGACGAAGATTTCATACTTTCCAGTCAACTTTTAAGACGATCGAACAATTTCCCTGGTTAAACCTCAATGTTACACTTCAGTTTAAGGCCTGCAAAGAAAGAATTTATCTTGGAGTAATATTTCCAGAATTCAGCAAACAGGACTAACGCGGGTTTTTCAAAATTCGATGGATTTAATATGTACAGCGACTTTACTCGAGCGGACTTTGGTTGAACAAAAACACAGGCTTTTGGAGCCGAGCTAAGGCAAAGGAGACCCACTGCCGACCTCCTTCAGCACAGATTACCACACCTAAATTTATACAGCGCCGGGTCCAGAGCTTTTGATTAGGTCGCAGTCTATCCTGCCCTTGCATCTCAGCATAGTCGAGAATCTGGCCTGGAAGATCTCATAAAGCTGCTTTATCTTGCACATGGGAAGCACATGAAAGTCTGCACTTTTTTAGAGAAGGCCGTCAACGACTGAGGCATGCAGATGCAGGTGGAACTAATAATAATCTCCAAGTTACGTTTGTCCGTCACGAGGCATGGGATTCCGTCCGTAAAGCCAGATCCAAAAAAACCAAAAACTTTCTCTTGTATAATGGCGGAACTCTGCCAGAAAACCCGCACAGGCCTATTTTATATGTTTTTCCATAAATTCAAAATAGGAATCAATGACCCTGTCAGGGTCTTCGAGCGGCGGGTAATGACCTACCGGTGAAGCGAGTTCTATAAACGATGAACCCGGTAATAGATCCTGCCATTTTTTCGTGGTGGCCTGGCCGATAAATTTATCTGTGTTACTATTTATAAGACAAAGTGGCACCCTGGTTTTCTGGAGTGAAGTCACCCATCGGTCCCTTTTATGAATCCGCTCATTTAAATACTGGATGACCTCAGGCACCCTTCTGTGGCCGTTATTATAGGTTAGTAATTCCCAGAATTCTTTCATCTCCATGGGTGATGGTCTGGTTTCAGTACCGAATGTACTGGAAAAATTGCGTTCAAACATCTTATAAGGGGTAGGGAATCTGCCTGCGACAGCCGCTCCTACCGGAGTAAGGAGAAACCTCTGCATCCAGGTGGTTCTGGCCTCTTCCGGAAATATTCCACCGTTAATGAAGCATATAGAACTAATATGTACATGGGGATCGCTTTTATTGAAATGTCCTTCTTCACCTGAATCATTAAAACGCGCGATCAACTCCTGAGCTACCAGGCTTCCATAGGCATGGGCCAGAACGTGTACCTCTTTTATGTTCAAGGTATTCAGCAGTTCTTCAACAATATCAGTTAAGTAAATAATAGAATAATTTCCACCTTTGGGTTTGTCCGAAAAACCCGATCCCAAAAGATCCGGTGCAACCACCTTGAAACTTTTTGCCAATTCAGGCCACACTCTATGCCATCCCCAGGACGCGGTCGGATAGGCATGAAGCAGTAACAATGCCGGCCCCTCGCCTTCCATGACATAAAAAATCTGATGCGATTTAATAGTGGCAAATCCGCCTTTTTTCTGCCAATTATCTAACGTAATATCCACGCCGTGTGACCTGCAATACAAAATCTTTGCTTCGCTGGCACTTCCGATAATAAGATCATTTTTATACATGGCGGCAACACTTGCCCCTGATAATTGATTACCGGAATTACTATAAATCTCTTCAAAATCACATTTTTCTTTATTGATTCTGAGTTTTAAGACTTGTGAAGGCGAAACCACTTCGGGGTCTTTAAAATGTCTTGCGAGGGCGATTAGATTGGGTTGAACAGCAACCAACATCTCGCCGTTTTCTAAAACTGTGATATTATCCAGGCCTACCCTAATAAAATGTGAATGGAGATGGCTCAAACAACCGGATGCCGGGTCTCTTTTAAAAACGTTTATGTTTCCTGCCAAGGTTTCTGATACATAAATAAGTTCACCCCTGTTATCAATGTTAATACCGTTTGGAAAACACAGATCTTCAGCAACAACTTGAAAATCAGAGCCGTCGTAATAAAATATACGGCCTTTACCCGATTGAAATAAGGCATCTATTTTAAGCCCCAGACCGCCATAAGACCTGTTAATATCTGTAAGATAAAACTGTTTTGGCCCTGTAGCAACTAAGTCGTTGGGCAACTTGATCAGTTTACTTTCAATAGTTTCAAGGTGTTGTAACTGCTGGTCTGTCCTGATCTTGAATACCTCAATGGTTTGTCTGCCAGCCTTTCGATGGTTTATCACAAAGAGCAGGTCATTACCTTTATCATCTTGGTAAAGGCTGATTCCATGTGGATGAAAATCTTCTAATTGATCTGGCAATAGAGGTTTGGGAGGGATCTGAGGTGTTTTCAGGTCCAGACTATAAATTTCGCCCCGGACCTGCTGACGCTGAGCAGAGGCCCAACGGTCATAACTGATAAAATATAAAATATCTCTTTTATGGTCTATTTCCAGATCTTCAGGACCTGGCTTATGGGCCAGGATAGAACAATTTGTGTTATTAAAATTTTTTATGTTTACAAACGCACCCAGATAATAAATCCGGTAAAGAATAAAAAAGGCAATTATTGCTAGAATACAGAGAATTGAGACAAATATTTTTTTATACATATTCTCTTCGACAACCTCATTTAATTGATCGGACTGACAGGAAATTGATTTTTTTATAGAGAGAAATTATACAAAAATAAATAGGATATAGCGAGATATGAATATAGTTATATTTTAAAGAAAGCTGAAAAGTTTCTCAGAGGTTTCTATTCAATAATATCTTTTTTGGGTATATAAATATCTGATTTATTGATCTTTTCTAAATCGTATGTTGTTGTATCTTTTTCAACCCTTATATGCCAAGGTTCAAATCTTACGCCAAGATGATTATGTTGTTGATAACGAAGATCAGCAAGACTTATATGACCTTCTGTGAAAAGATCTTTGAATAGTGGAGTAGTAATAAATCTTTTATCAAAATTTAACTGTCTATATTTTGAATTTTTTACCCCTATATCAAAGTCATATCTAGCGTGCCATGAATATCCAGGTGGAGCTAATGATCTTGACGCTGCAGATAAATTAAGAAGATGAAATCCTTGACATAACAAAAATTTTTTCCTTTCATCTTGTCTAAGATTGTAAGCCATATGTCTTTTTTCTAATTCAGTTATTTCACTTCTGAGAGAATTATATTCTTCACGAAGTTGTTTAACTTCTGTTAATTTTTTCCCTCCGTTTTCAAGGTCTAATACATAGATAAAATTTTCGCATGGCACTTGCGCAAGCCTTATAGCCTTTCTGTAAAATAAGCGCATTTGTTTTGCGACATTTCTTATTCCAGAAGTAACTCTTAATATTATCTCCTTTCCATAATCATCTAATAATCTTCTTCCAATACTCTCACTTATCATATTATATTTATCTAACGCAGGACCTTTTTTGATATAATGACCAAGCATATTTATAATTTCTTTTTCATTTATTTTTTGGTTAATATCAAAAGTTGCCTTATTTCCATAAAAACCGTAAACTCTTGCATTACATTCAAAAATATTTTGCATAAATTCTATCTCTTTTCTTGTAAAAGGCATTGTTCTTTCAGGAATACTGCCAAAAAATCTGCCAGTCTTCCTTTCTTGTTTTGCAAAATATACCACTGATCTAAAATCAATATAGTTGAAATTTGCAAAGCCAACAAATCTTTGTATTTTAGTCAGCTTATCGTAACATGAATGTATTAGAACTGATTGTTCTGGTGTTGCCCAGATATCTTTTGGTTGATTCTTGTCTGGATCTATGATCATATTTAAATCTGACACCATTTTACTGTATAATGCTTTTTGATTAGGCTTTTTTGCATATGTAGGTATTGGGAATAATGAGCTAATAATTAATATTCCTGCTGTTTTAATTAATTGTCTTCTATTGATTCTGGTATTGGTATTATTATATAATTTATCAGTATTCATATAATAAACTTTCCCTTGAACTAATTTGATTTGGTTTACTATGTCATATTTAACGACTACCCCTAAAGGGATGGAATATAAAGTGACCAGATATTAGACAGACAATTTAATAGAGGAAAAAAACCTCCTATTACCGATTATATTTCAAGAATTAGAAAAGTACTAACCTCTGATAAGCCAGGCTCCCGGAGGCATATTCATTTCCAGCTCATAACAATCTCCTGGAGGTGGTTGCTGTCCCGGTGGTTTTCCTGGAATCCATATTCTGCATTTCCCGGGTGGTGGCATATGCCCGGGAGGAATCTCGGGCAAAGTCGTTTTGTAGTATCTATGGGCTTCTCCGGGATATATTCTGCCGTATTCACCACCCTCTTCAACCTCAACACTGATGGTACCTCTATCATCCTCTAAAATTACTTGACCATATTTCGCTGCACAACCAGTCAGAAGAAATGCAACAAATAAAGCTGTCAGTAATCGGGAGGAAATGAGCAGCCTGCAACTATTCATAATTTTAAACTCCTTTTTTGAAATAAAAAAATTTGTCCGGTTTGATATTTTATATAATCACGCGCCATACTTTTCTGATCAGTTTCTCTTTTTTTAATTTCTATTGCTTTTAATCTCTATAGCGATGACTTTTAAATTTCCATGTAAACGAATAATTACAAAAAAGAAATACTCTATGGATAGCAAATTTTATTTTCGGCCCCATACCTGGGTGAGTATACTGGCCGTAAAAATACATACAAAAACGAATATCACCGCAGGAAGTGCGGTTTTTTCTGAAAAATGTTTTAAGGCCAGAACACTTCCCAAGCCTGCATTTTGCATACCGATTTCTATAGTCAAGGCCCGTTTTTTCAATTCGTCAAAATTACACGTTAGCCCGACTAAATACCCTAAAAATAGACCTGAAAAATTCAGCGCTACAACCACGAAAAAAATCGAGATGTTCATTTGTAAAATATATGTTTTATTTAAAGCAATGACTAAAGAACAAATAAAAACAATAAAGGTAACGGATAGTGTAGGAAAAATATTTTGAATACGGGCCACAGACTTATTGAAGTAATGCCGCACGGAAAAACCTAATAATAGAGGCATAATGACCATCTTGACAACACTCCAAAACATATTCCAAAATGGGACATTCAAAGTCTCTTTGGCTAGAAGAAACGTCAACAATGGTGTAAAAACAGGTGATAATAAAGTGGATACAGTAGTCAACGAAACCGAATAGGCTATATCTGCACCCGCCAAAAAACAAACAACGTTACTCGCCATTGCTCCAGGGGCCGCACCAGTCAGAATTAAACCTAATGAAAATTCTTTTGATAAACTGCATATTTTACTGATCATATATGCAGAAAAAGGCATGATGGTAAATTGAGCACAAACCCCTATAATAACGACCCAGAAAGATCTTATAATATTTTTGAAATCCTTTAATTGCAAAACCGCACCGATCCCAAACATGGTTAAGCCAAAAAATAATTCCATATATTTTTTCAAAGGGATGAGTGTGTTCGGGAAGAAATATGCCCAAAGCGCACCTAAAACAATCCATAACACAAATAAATTATTGTAGGTTTTTAGGCACTTATCAATCATTTATACTCTTGGAATAAGACGTCGGTTCCAATATGGGTCTATTTGAAAATTACTATTATCTTGCGATTTAATATATTCATAAACCATTTCGTAAATACTATTACCGAAGCTTATTCCGAAATATCCTCTGGCTCATATATGCCCTCCTGTTTTGTGAATTCGCATAGACACAGATATAAACTTTTCTTCGCCTAAAGGCGAGGATTTCAACTATTTCCAATATGGACATAATATCCATATAAAATTATATGGTGTTATATGGAGATAACAGAAGGCCAAGCTGCCCCACCTAACTATTACACTACAGCAATCTTAACTCTGGTATTTGACGACACGCCAATATTAAATACGGAAGATTATTATAGTCCTTTTGTACGAATCCAAAATGTCGGATTAGATGGTGAAGGAAGTCTCAAGTTGTCAGGGAAGCCAATTCCCGAACCAGCCACCGTTCTTCTTGTCGGTACAGGTCTAATCGGTCTTATAGGGTTCAGAAAGAAGTTTAAGCAATAATCAAAATATAGTATCTCAGCGAATTAGGCAGGATCAGAAATGGCTCTGCCTTTTTTTATGAGGAAAAAGCCCTTGGAGCAAGGGTACACCAAGGGCTTTAAAAAGGAAGAGCAGAAAATGAAATGTGAACTATTTTTAAGTACCATAACTGATTAAAAAGTCAACAAATTTCAAGTTGAGGTGGTGAAATGCATCAGTTACTTCATAAGTTGTATGGTTCTTCGATATCTAAATAATTACGTCATCCAGTTTCCTCTACTATTTCTTGAGACTTCACTAATTCTGCGATCTGTGCGGAGTGCATACCTATTCCCCTTGCGCACTCGTTTTCCCTAAATCTGATAAGTGGGCGGAGTGCCTTCCTTCCAGGATGTTCTCTAGAAAACAAAACCTGAAACAGCTTATTAATGTGATAGATTTTATATTGGGCAGGCTTTAATTAAAAATCACTTTAAAAATGTGAGGAATGGTCTGAGGAATAACAAAAGGGCTTAGAGGTGAGATATTCTCTAAACCCTTCATTTTATGTGGCTCTCCTTTGTAAGCCCATATAGAACCGTTATTAAGGCATTACGCATGATATATTTAGCTGGCGCATCCTGACTGTCCTGGTCATTTTGACCATGAGCTTTCCTGCATAAAGACTGAACCTGCTCAGGCGCCTGCTCAAGAGCGCGACTCACAAATTGTAAAGTTACCTTGACAGCGACCAATAAAACCATTACTCCGTCGCCGTTAAAAATGGGCGGTTATAACGAGTAGAAGGGCCAGTATTTATTGCTTAAGAAGTCACTCTATTAAAGACTCTCGTGTTTTTCCGCTATGGTATCAGCTAAAGCATCCAGGGCATGGAAATCCCCTTCTTTAGGCAGACCCTTTATTATTACTGGCTCGAGAAATTCTACCTTGAGATTGGGAATCGCATTGATAATCTGTTCTTTAACCTTGCTGCCCCAGCCATATGAGCCAATGATAGAGGCAAACCTCGTTTTCGGCCGCAAGGCATTGGCCAGAAAAGCAGCATAGGCTGCCAAGGGGTGAGGGCCAACCAGCATAGTGGGAACCCCGAGTACCAATGTAGCCGCATCCACCAGCGCCATGGCCAGTTTACCTAAATCCGTTCGGGACAAGTCAAAATGTTGAACAGACACGCCTCTGCCTACTAAGGCCTCGCCCAGGTAGTTAACCATCCGGCGCGTACTGCCGTGCATTGAGACATACGGCAAAACCACGATATTCTCCGGCGGATCAAAGACCCAACTGCGATAGGCATCTAATATAAACTGCGGCCTCTCATATATTGGCCCGTGACTGGGAGCTATCAGTTCGATCTGATAATCCTTTAACCGATCCAAGTGCTTTTGAATGTTGGTTCGGAATGGCATCATGATTTCCGCATAGTACCGTTTGGCCGGTTCAAACAATCTGCTTTCATCGGTAACATAGAGGTCAGAGGTTGCCAGATGAGAGCCAAACAGGTCGCAGGGAAACAATATCTTTTCTTCTTTCAGGTAGGTCAGCATGGTTTCCGGCCAGTGCACCCAGGCGGCATGGATAAATTCCAGTGTTCTGTCGCCGAGAGAAACGGTTTCTTTATCGGCTACCGTCTTAATCCTGTCTTCGGGAACCAGGAGCAGGTCCTT
>CAZPDU010000113.1:0-2563 GCA_964585405.1 uncultured Thermodesulfobacteriaceae bacterium
ACGATACCGATATCTTTGCGGGCCTGCTGGCGCGCATACAAGAGCTGTCGGGCCTGACTTATGGCCAGGGCAGGCAATCAGACGTGGCTATGAAGGTCATAGCTGATCATGCCAGGGCCAGCGCCTTTCTTATTGCGGATGGACTCATTCCTTCCAATGAGGGAAGAGGATATGTGTTAAGGCGCATTATACGCAGAGCAGTCCGATACGGCAAGGTCATGGGGCTTAAGGATCCCTTCTTAAGCTCAGTAGCCGATATTGTTGTCAGAGAGATGGGAGAGATATATCCGGAATTAAAAAAGGCATCTGTTTTTATGCAGAAGGTCCTAGAACATGAGGAGTCCCGCTTTGCAACGACTCTGGAATTCGGGCTTCGCCTCCTTGATGAAAAAATAGCCGTTCTTAAAAAGGAACAGAAGACACAGATCCCCGGGGATTTTGCTTTCAAGCTCCATGACACTTACGGTCTACCTGTTGATATACTTCTTGATATGGCAAAAGAAGAGAATATGGGATTCGACAGAAACGGCTATGATCAGGCCCGATCAGAGCAGAAGGGGCGGTCGAGAAGGGCCCGCCATGAGGTGGTTACCGAAGAATTGCCTCAGGTGTACAGGGACCTGTTAAGTTCAGATCTTGGCAGCAAGTTCGTAGGCTATGAAAACACATCCTATAACTCACAGATCCTCGCTCTTGTAAAAAAAGGCCGTTCTGTAGGAAAGGCCTCTGCCGGGTGGCGCGGAGAGCTCGTCGTTGCTGAGACACCGTTTTATGCGGAGTCAGGCGGTCAGGTGGACGACAGGGGCTGGATAGAAGGGCCTTCAGGACGGGCCGAAGTAATAAATACATTCCACAGGGGAGACCTCATAATACATAATATAGAGGTAAAATATGGAGAACTGCATTTAGGAGATTCCATAAAGCTCAAGGTATCAGAGGGGCTTAGAAAAGATACGGCCCGCAATCACACCGCCACCCATCTGCTTCACGCCGCCCTGAGGCGAGTCCTTGGAGAACACGTAAAGCAGGCAGGTTCCATGGTAGCGCCTGACAGGTTACGATTTGACTTTACCCACTTCGCAGCCTTAACAGCGGATGAAGTCAGACAGGTCGAGGATTTGGTAAATGAACAGATCAGAGAAAATAAAGAGGTCAAAACAGAGGTCCTTTCCTATAAAGATGCCATGGCCCGCGAGGCAATGGCCCTGTTTGGGGAAAAATACGGAGAGACGGTGCGTCTGGTATGTATTCCGGATTTCAGTTTGGAACTCTGTGGCGGTACCCATATTTCTCATACTGGTCAGATAGGTCTTTTCAAGATTGTAGGCGAATCCAGTGTGGCATCAGGAATACGCAGACTTGAGGCCTGTTCCGGCCAAACCGCCCTGGACCTTGTACATAAATTGGAAGAAGCGGTTTCCAGGGCTGCCCTTCAACTGAAGTGTCCCAGATGGGAAGTCCCGGAAAAAGTGGCCAGACTGCTGGAGACGACAAAAGACCTGGAGAAGCAAATTCACCGGGTCAAGACAGTTCATGCCACGCAGGGACTGGATGAGCTAATTTCCAGGACCCGAAAGATTGACAATATTAAAGTACTGTCCGCCCGTGTTGAGGCAGAGAACGCCATGTCCCTCAGGGAACTTGGGGACAGGCTCAGAGATAAGATGGGCTCAGGGGTCGTTGTAATAGGGTCCCGGATAGGCAAAAAGGCCTTGTTGCTGGTCCTGGTAACAAAGGATCTGACTGATCGGCTGCATGCAGGGAACATAATCAGGCCCATAGCTGAAATGATCGGAGGCGGAGGGGGAGGAAGCCCCGCAATGGCTCAGGCAGGAGGTCAGAGGTCGGAAAGACTGGAAGAGGCCCTTGAGACAGCCTATGATGTTATACATACAGTGCTTTGACTTCCTGATTGATGATGCGGATTTATAAGGCCCGTCAGGCTGGTCCGTAAAATCCTCTGCAAGAATTTTTCTTATTATATATCAAATAATTAGTGACTATTTTTGTTCAATAAAACAGAAGTTCATGATGGATTAAATCAGATAGACCACCTGTTCGATGCAGAGGATTGTGTACATATTTTCTTTTTTTATGGAGGGATTTTGGTGCGTTCGAGGTCTTAAACGAGCTTTTTGTCTTGACAAACGAGAATAGTTTAAATAATACTTGAATGAATGAGATTTCATTCTCCAGATGTTGTATCTTGTTCTAAGAAGCTTGTAAACATAGCAAGTTAACAGGATTATGGGCAGGTCGGTGTTTAAATATTCTTAAAGTATTTTACAGACACTGTCGATCGTGACCTTAGAAAGTCGTTTGAAGCATGAATGATCCTGTGTCTGATTCATTTATGGAAATAACTGAAAGGAGGTGATGAGCCGAGAAGCAGTCAATATCTGTCAATAGAGATATCTGGCAATCAGGTGGAGGATGAGAAAATCATCCCAAAATTATCTCAGCGGAAAGGGGATCTGAGCTTGTCTCACATATCAAGCTAAGGAGGAAAAGGGAAATTATGGTTAAAAAATTTTTACTTGCCATAGTAGGTGTGAGTCTCCTG
>CAZPDU010000114.1:0-9424 GCA_964585405.1 uncultured Thermodesulfobacteriaceae bacterium
TACCCTGATTTCAACAAGACCGTCGCACAGGGAAAGGGTGACCAAAACATGCCCACCCTGATCTGTATGCCTGACCGCATTATCCAGAAGATTGAAAACCGCCTTTTCGATAATGAATGGATACGCTTCGATGGAAACAGCCTCGGCCGGGGCTTGAAAACTCAAGGCAACGCCTTTCTCGTCCGCTTTAGGTTTTAGGGTTTCATAGACCCTTTTTGCAATTTTTTCGATGTCAAATACTTTTGGTGACAAACGCTTGACAAGATCAACTTTCATGTGTTGCGAGATCATTTGCACATCATATTCAAGCCTCTCACAACTTCGCAGTATGACATCAAGCCCCTTTTTCTGCTCGGGCGTCAGAGGTCCCATTTTTCCATCAAGAAGGCGCTTGGCCAATGCCCCAATGGTAACGACCGGGGCCTTCAAATCGTGCACGAGATTTGCGAGAAAATCCGCCTGGACACACTTTTCTTTGTTAACTGGGACCACTGGTCACCTCCTATGATTCAAATGGCACAGATAATCAGGCAAAATGCCTTTTAAAATTCCTTAACCGCCTTGTCATAAGACCTGGATAAGGCCTCATAGCTTTCCAGAAAACCCTTCTTCACGTGTTGCCAGGCATTAACCGAGCTGTACTGCAAGCCGCCATACCACTCGGCCAGTTCATTGCGCTTTTTCTTGAGCGATTTCAAGGTAGCGCCCGCCTTATCACGAGCCGCCTGGTCCATTTGCTCCCAGTTTTTTTCCACTCTGGCCTCCAGGTCAGCAATCCGGCTATCCATATCGTTCATGGCGACCCTGACCTTTTCAAGGGCATCAGCCCGCTGGGCTGCGGAATAATTCTCCATAGCCTCAACTACCTCTTTGACCTCTTGCCTGACTTCTTTCAGTGTGGTTCCGTCTTCCGACTTTTGATCAGCAAAGGAAATCCCTCCTGCCATGAAGAAAATAACTGAAGTTAAAGCTATTACCATGTTTATCACTGTTTTGATCTTCATTGCGAATCCTCCGTTTTTCTACTTGTGATCGAACCGCATATATATGAAGGTTTACCGGAATAGCCCATGAGAAACAATTCCTGTTTTCATGCCATTTAGATACAAAATCTAGAGAAGTTATACTTTTAACATAAGATTTTACTTGAATCTCGATTTTGCTGATTTCAGCGCCTGCCTGAGTGATTCCCAGGCAAGATCAACGCCAGATTTAAGATCTTCCCATGCGCCTTCACTAGCCTCCTTGAGTTTTTTAAGCCTTTCCTGCGCTGCTTTCTGTTTTGACTGTAAATCTTCGATCTGCTTATAATATTCAACCTGTACATTGGCATTTGCCTTGTCGGCTTTTGCCTTCATCCTGTTGATTTCAGCTTTCCATTCCTTCAGTTGTGCCTCTATTTTCTTTTGATAGGCCTCTCTTTTATCCATGATTTTCTCCTCTTTGGTTTATTGATTTAATAATTCAACCCCATGGAATATATGTATTATTCAATAAGTATCCGTCGGATTACCTCTTTTCATAAATACTCACATTCACAGGTCCAACCTTCTGGATAAAGAAATCCACAGTGAGGCCGTGCAGCGACCTACAATATTAACCATCAATCCTGAAGGAACATATTTGCCAGGGCAAGGCATATTGTCAGTATTTCGGCGACTCCTGTCGTCATATATGTTTCCTGCTGTGCCGCGGCCCGGCAAAAAGCCAGATAATAAGTCCTAAAACAGGTAGAATGAGAACCAGAATGATCCAAAAAACCTTCCCGCCTGTGGACGCCGAACTCTCAATAGTTTTGACAATAGCCCAGACATCTGCGATCAAGATGATAATTCCCAAAAGGCCGCTGGCTTCTATCCCCATGTTATCCTCCTTGCAGTTTGTTTTTGTATTTTTGTTTCGCCCTCTGCCGATGTGATCCATTGGACCGTCTCTATTTCTGTGTCTCGCTTAAGATGAAGAGGCGTGATTCCAGTGGACGGACCACAATTATGATTTCACATAATCGATTTCAGGCGCACAGGCGCAAGAAAAGGGTCATGAGTCCCAGATAAATAAGAAGACTCAGGATATCGTTTAAGGTAGTTATTATTGGACCGGTTGCAAGAGCAGGATCGATGTTAAGTTTTCTCAGGATAAAAGGTACAGCGGATCCAGTAAAACCCGAGTTTAAAATGATTAATACCCCGGCCAGAGCTACAATGGTTCCCAAACCGAAATCAGAAAGCCAGGAGCCTACAATCAGTCCCAGCAGGATCCCGCATATGATTCCATTCACAAATGCGACCTTCATTTCCAGCCACAGCCGCTTTCGAATACTCACAAATCTGATGTCACCCGTGGCCATTCCCCTTACAACGATGGTCGCGGCCTGGGTGCCTGTATTCCCCCCTACGGCCATGATTACAGGGAAGAAAAATGACAGGGCTATGACCGTTTCCAGAGAGGTCTCAAACTGGTTGATCACGGCAGCGGCAACAATGCCGCCGAATACTCCTGTTATCAGCCAAGGCAGGCGGGCCTTGGAGATTTTCAGGGTCGATTCTTCGGCAATTTCCTGTCCAATGACTCCGGTCATCAGGGAAAGATCTTCGTCAACCTCTTTCTCCATTACGTCAATGATATCATCGTGGGTGATGCGACCCACTAACAGGTAATTCGCATCCACTACAGGTATGTCCACCAGATCATACCTCTTGAACAACTGGGCTACATCCTCCTGATCCTTATTTACATCTACTGAAATCACCTCCGGATTCATGATTTCACTGATTTTCCGATCAGGGGCCTCTATAACCAGATCCTTAAGAGATACGACTCCTGCCAGTCTTTTCAGGTTATCCACAACCCAGACGTGATAAAGGTTTTCCACCCCCTTTTTCTTTTCACGAATCGTTTTGACGACATCTCCAACCGTGGTGTCCTCCGGTACGGAGACAACTTCCAGGTCCATAATGCCGCCGGCCGTATCTTTACCGTATTGCAGAAGCCTTTCAAGTTTCTCTGACTGGTCATCCCCAAGTGTTTTAATGACATCTTTTGCCCGTCTGTCAGGGAGATTACCAATGATGTCCGCCGCTTCATCAGAATCAACCTGCATGAGGATTTTAGAGATCAACCGGTTATCAAGTCCATCCAAAATGCTTTTTTGGATCGGGGCCTCAATTTCCACCAGGATGTCTCCAGCTGCTTCAGGTTTCAGGCTATTGAAAAGGAAAAGGCGTTCTCTGGTTTCCAGGTGCTCTATGATATCTGCCGTATCCGCAGAGGGGAGTTTATCAAAGATTTTGCCCAGGGCACCGGAATCTTTTTTATCAATAGAAGCCTTGACGTTATCGATCAATTTTCCATTGATGTTTTCAGTCTCAAAATTTTTCAAAATTGGTCCTTTCAAAAAGATTCCGGCCCATAAATAACACTTCTCACAGGATCACGAAGCCGGTTGTTGATTTGGCCGGTTTTCTGTTCTTCAGAATTCACTTAAGATATTTTACACTACAGCGGTTCACGAGCAGACGCCCTCTTTCTGGCCACCTGGATTTCT
Organism: uncultured Thermodesulfobacteriaceae bacterium; assembly: GCA_964585405.1. Lineage (GTDB taxonomy): Bacteria > Desulfobacterota > Dissulfuribacteria > Dissulfuribacterales > UBA3076 > UBA3076. Next base: position 3,545 of record CAZPDU010000114.1, read on the forward strand.
ATCTGCATTTTATTTATTGTGGTGATTTATTATATGTTTTGCAACCTGTAAAACAATGGCAAGACCAACTCCACTCATATTCCAGTTTTTTTCGCTCATTTTTCAGCATCCTTCCACTAGCCAAAACATAAAGCGCTCATATCTTAATAATTCTTGACCAGTGGTTTCCAGTAGTGATACAAAATAATAATATCTTAATATTTTAAGTGGGCGAGAAACATGCCTGCCGGGCATCTAGTGAGCATATAGTCAACCGTTTGAGGTTCAATTCTTATCGCTTTCTAACCTTGAACTCCGAACTTGCAACTCTCTTCAATAAGAGTTAGCCGTTAATTGACGTTTGCAGGATAAGGAGAAGACATCATGGCCGTGATCAAGATAAAGGGGATGACCTGTAATCACTGTGTTATGGCAGTTACCAAGGCACTGAATGAGATAAAGGGGATTAAGAACGTCAAAGTTCATCTTGAAAAAGGAGAGGCCTTTTTTGAGGGAGAGTCCATTGACATGGATCTGGTAAGAGAAAAGATCGAGAAGGCAGGATACGAAGTTGTCTGATGATTTTGAGGAAAATACCCTGAAGACTGTCATTTCAGTCGGGGGTATGACATGTGCGGCCTGTGTGAGGCGCGTGGAGCTGGCACTGAAGGCGGTTGATGGTGTGAAGGACGCCAGTGTCAATCTTACCACGGCTAGGGCAACGGTAATTCACGAAGCAGACTGGGGCGGTGTAGAGGGCCTGAAAAAAGCAGTCTCAGATGCCGGTTACCAATTTCTGGGCATATTTGGCGCGACTCCGAAAGACCCTGCCGAGGCCGCCATGGAAAGGGAATTTAAAGGGCTGAAGATCAAGCTTGGCACTGGCCTGGCCTTGAGCGTGGTTATCTTTGTGGGTTCCATGCAGCACTGGTTCCCATATCTCCGGTCGGTTCCAAGGCAGACCATGCTCTATTGCCTTTTTGTACTTACAACGCCCGTGGTGTTCTGGGTCGGGAGCCGGTTTTATATAGGGGCCTTTAAGGCCGCAAAGCAGAAGACCACCGACATGAACACCCTGGTAGCTGTAGGGGCCCTGTCAGCTTATCTCTATTCCTCTGCGGCTACTTTTTTTCCTCATTTTTTTGCAGAGGCCGGACTGACACCGCATGTGTACTTTGACGGTGCAGCCATGATTATAACCCTTATTCTCCTCGGACGCCTGCTGGAGGCCAGGGCCAGAGGCAAGACATCCATGGCCATAAAGAGGCTGATGGGGCTCAAGCCCAAGACCGCAAGGGTCATCAGGGACAACAAGGAGACTGATATACCTATTGATGAAGTGATGAAAGGAGACGTGATACTGGTGCGGCCGGGAGAAAAGATACCCACAGATGGAGTGATACTCTCTGGGTCATCTTCAATCGACGAGTCCATGCTTACGGGAGAGAGTGTTCCCGTGGAGAAACAGACCGACAGTAACGTGTTTGCCGCTACATTGAACAAGAGTGGAAGCTTTACATTCAGAGCAACCAGGGTAGGGTCGGAGACGGCCCTTGCCCAGATTATCAGGCTGGTTGAAGACGCCCAGGGGTCCAAGGCCCCTATTCAGAGGGTGGCCGATAGGGTGGCATCCATATTTGTGCCGGTGGTATTCGGTGTCGCCGTGCTAACCTTCGCTGTCTGGTACTTCTTTGTACCCGAGCCTGTTTTCAGCCGTGCCCTGCTGAATTTTGTATCGGTACTTATCATTGCCTGTCCATGTGCCATGGGTCTGGCAACACCCACTGCGGTGATGGTGGGAACGGGGCTGGGGGCGGAAAACGGTATTTTGATCAAGGGTGGAGAGAGCCTTGAGAGGGCCTATAAACTTACCACCGTCGTCTTTGACAAGACCGGCACCTTGACCAGGGGAGAGCCAGAGGTAACAGACATACTGACGTCAGAGGGCGTTGAGCAAAAAGACGTTTTAAATACGGCCATTTCCATTGAGGCCGTTTCAGAGCACCCCCTGGCCCAGGCCATTGTGGAAAAAGGCCGTCAGGAGAAACTGGAGCCTAGTCCTGTTGAAAAATTTGAGGCCCTGTCAGGCCTCGGGGCCATGGCGGTCTTAAATGGCAAGAAGTGTCTTCTGGGTAACCTCAGATTTATGGAAAAAGAGGCCGTGGTAATGCACGGGTTCATTATGGAGGCACAAAGGCTTGCTCAAGAAGGCAAGACCTGTGTCTTTATAGCTGCAGAAGGTCGGATTATCGGCCTTATTGCACTTTCTGATATGCCTAAGGAATCTGCGCATGAAACGATTTCCATCCTCAGGGACATGGGAATGAATGTAGCAATGATCACCGGAGATAATGAAGAGACAGCCCGGGCCGTTGGGGATGCTCTGGGCATAAGTCAGATACATGCCGATGTACTTCCCGGTGATAAGGCCGAAGAAATACACAGACTTCAGACTCAGGGCCAGGTTGTGGCCATGGTGGGAGACGGCATTAACGATGCGCCTGCCCTGACAATGGCCGATATCGGTATTGCCGTGGGCGCAGGAACGGATGTGGCCATGGAGGCAAGCGATATAACTCTTATGAGGGAAGATCTTAGATCAGTTCCGGCGGCTATCAGGCTTTCATTTCAGACCATGCGAGTAATCAAGCAGAACCTTTTCTGGGCGTTTTTTTATAACAGTCTGGGGATTCCCATTGCGGCCGGTGTCCTGTATCCATTCTTTGGGATTCTTTTGAATCCGGTGTTCGCCGCGGGTGCCATGGCTATGAGCTCGGTCTCAGTGGTCAGTAATTCGCTGCGTTTAAGGCGTTTTAAGGTCTACTAAAAAGGAGGAAGTGATATGGCAAACAGCAAAGATCAGAAAAAATGGGTATGTGCCCATTGTGGTTACACGGCGTCAGGCAAATTCGAAGGAGATATCTGTCCTCAATGCAACATGACTTACTGGAAGTGCCCAAAGTGCGGGTTTCTTATGACAGCGGCAATGCCGCCGGACGTTTGTCCTTCATGCGGCGAGAAGTGTGATTTTAGAAACGTCACCTGTTATACGCCGGAGTGCGGAGGGCCAGGTCACGTTGATACACGCCTGTAGGTCATTCGACGGCGGAGTGATCTGCCAGTTGATTCGTCTTAGCCGGCAGTGCTCAACTATGCAAATGATCAAGTGCTGTCAATTAATCAAGAGAAAGGAGAATTATAATGGGTTACGATTTCAATGCGGATGAGGTATTTGAAATGGCGGAACAGATTGAAAGAAACGGCGTGAGCTTTTACCTCGAGGCGGCTGAAAAGATATCAGACAAATCATTACGTCCACTCTTTCACGATCTCGCCGCCATGGAAGTCGAACATGAAAAGGTTTTCGCATCCATGAGGACCGCTCTTTCAAATGAAGAAAAAGGACCTACTGTTTTCGATCCGGAAGGAGAAGCGGCTCTTTATCTGAGGGCACTGGCTGATCTGCAAGTATTCAGCAAAAAGGAAGAAGAGGATTTAACTCTGCATGAAGACCTGTCAGAACAGGAAAAAATAAAAAAAATTCTTCGAACAGCCATCTGCCTTGAAAAAGATTCAATCGTTTTTTACTTGGGAATGAAGGAATTGGTCCCGGAAAAACTGGGAAAAGACAAGATTGATAAGATTATAAAAGAGGAAATGGGACATATCAGGCTGCTATCCGGCTTGCGGGAAAAACTCTTAACTACCGGATGAATATCCACTCTTCTGGAATCCGGGGAAATACTGCGGGCCGGTAACGTGGATTATTATAGGCATCAGGATTAAAAAGGCTGCAAAGCCTGAAACAAGAAAGACTTAAGCATATCCCGAAAATGGGGTGACTCGAGCGCCTGGCCTGATTCCGGCAGAAATTAGGTTTAAATGGCAAAAATGTGGAGGATATTTTCATGAGTGAACAAATAAAGATCTATACGACGCCCGGGTGTCCATATTGCAAGATGGCAAAAGAGTTTCTTTCGAAAAAAGGTGTTGAGTTCATTGATTATGATGTAAAGAACGAAAAGGATGCCCGCGAGGAAATGAAAAAAATATCAGGGGGGGCCCTTAGAGTGCCTGTTATATCAGTGTGCAACGAGGTGATAGTGGGATTTGACCGTGGTCGCCTCGAGCAGGCTTTGAGCTGTCTGGAACAGAGCTCAAAGATTGAGTAAGTCGGCACGGAGGTACTTATGGCCAAAGTAATCATCTATTCCACAGACGGTTGCCCTTTTTGCGCCAAGGCAAAGTCATTCCTGACAGAAAAGGGGATCAGTTACGATGGAATTGAAGTCCAGTCTGGATCGAGTGTTTGGGAGGAAATGAAAAAAAAGACCGGCAGTGGTTCTCTTCCGCAGATCCTGATAGGAGATGAACCGGTCGGAGGATACAGTGATCTGGTTAATCTGGAGGCCAGCGGTGAGTTGAGTCAGAAATTGGGGCTGGCTGAAGAAGGGAAGAGTGTCCCCCTTTATGACGTGATAATTATTGGCGGTGGGCCGGCCGGTCTGAGTGCCGCGGTGTACGCAGCCAGAAAATACCTCAAGACCCTTGTTGTAAGCAAAGATATCGGTGGGCAGGTGGCCTGGACTTACGATGTGGATAATTACCTGGGTTTCAGCCAGGTAGATACCGCTGATCTCATTGCAAAGTTTGAAGATCACGTGGAGAAGTATGGTGTGGAAAAGTTTGTGGGGGTTGATGTCAAGGCCCTTGATTTGACCGGGAAGTTAAAAAAGGTAACCACAGTTGACGGAGACTCATATCTTTCCAAAACTCTGATCATCGCCACGGGAAAGCGTCCCCGGCCCCTCAATGTGCCCGGGGAAAAGGAATTGACAGGAAGGGGGGTGACTTATTGTTCCACATGCGATGCCGCCCTGTTTGAAGGTTTTGATGTGGCCGTAATGGGCGGCGGCAACTCAGCCCTTGAGGCAGCCTTTGATCTGATGAAAGTCTCACCCAAGATCTATATGGTATCTTTGACTTCCGTTACTGGTGATGAGATACTTCAGGACAAGGTCATGAGCTCACCAAAGGTCGAAATTTTCACTGAATATAAAATACTCCGGATTGAGGGTGAGTCCTCAGTTGAGGGAATTGAGATCGAGTCGTTGAAGACCGGTAAGACTAAAAAGCTGAGTGTGCAGGGTATTATCGTGGAAATCGGCCTGCTCCCTAACTCCGAGCTTGTAATGGATATCGTGGAAACTAATCGTATCGGGGAGATCATAGTGGACTCAAGGTGCCATACAGGTGTTTCAGGGGTTTTCGCCTGCGGGGATGTGACCAACGTTCCCTACAAACAGATCATTGTTGCGGCAGGAGAGGGGGCCAAGGCCGCTTTGGCTGCCTATGATTACATTATAAAACAGAGGTAAGCGCTTATAGTGAAGGGTTCCAAGCAGAGATAGGTGTAAATTTAAATCATGATTTTAGACTTTCGACCGTATATTGTTTTATTATGAATTATGAAGATTCCAGTCATTGATAAGAGTGAATGTGACGATTGCGAGGCTTGTGTGGAGCTGTGCCCCTCGGTCTTCAGAAGAAACGACTTAGACTATATAGAGGTGGTTGACCTGAAAGAATACCCAACAGAAGAGATAGATGAAATTATTAAGAATTGTCCCGGCCGTTGTGTTTCCTGGGAAGAAGATAGAGACAGGTAAAAAAGCGGGTTATTTGCAGCCATTCAGGAGCAGATATCTGATTCATACCTTCTGAACATGCTGAACTCCTTATCTTAATTAATACCCAGTCGGTATAGTGCAGTAAGTTGTTCCCGGCACAATCTCCATAAAAAGACCTTTAAACAGCAGGGGGAAAACGCAATTTTATCCCCGGGCAATGTTATGTTATAATGGGCTGGCAAAAAAATGATCCTGCAAGGGGGAGGCAATG
>CAZPDU010000115.1:0-15043 GCA_964585405.1 uncultured Thermodesulfobacteriaceae bacterium
GGTTCGAATCCTGGTGGGCCCATTTATAATAGGTAATGAGGATAACAAAAATTCTGAATAAATACGATATTGAACCAAAGACCAATCTGACCGGACGACCTGTAGAGCAGAAGGTGCAATTTCTTTATTTTGCACCTTTTTTTGTCTTAAGGGCCTTCAGCATACAAAAAAAAATGGAACAATATTCACCATGACTCCGACTGTAGGTAAGATATGGAATGTTCTTTGCGTATGGGCGCCTCCTGGATTAGCAGAATCATGGGATAATATAGGTCTGCAGGTTGGAGATCCGAATGCGTCTGTGCAAACACTTATGATAGCACTTGATGCTTCGGAAAAATTATTAGACGTAGCCGCCAGACGAAAGGCCCAGATGGTATTAACACACCACCCTTTACTGTTCAGGCCCGTAAGCTCGCTTGATATTTCAAAACCAGTCCCCCGCCTTCTGGCGGGGTTTTTGCGTGAAAACATAGCCCTTGCAGCGGCCCATACCAACCTTGACTCTACCGTCGGCGGTGTTAGCGACTTATTGGCAAATATACTGAACATTTCCGACGTAACACCTCTGCATACATACGGTGAAAATAATCAGGGATCAGTTGGCCTGGGGAGAATCGGTAACCTTCCACATGGCTGCAAATTGTCTCAAATAATGCACAAGGTCTCCAGGACTTTGGGAAATCAGGGGCTTTGGGTAGTGGGGCACCCCGAACAGATAATTACCAGGGTAGCTATTTGCGGGGGTTCAGGATCAGATCTTTGGCCTTCGGCTGTAGATAAGGGCGCCGACTTATTTCTGAGCGCCGAGATAAAACATCACGTTGCCCGTGAAGCAGAACAGATGGGAAAAGCCATTATAGACGCAGGACACTTTTATACAGAATGGCCTTTAGTGCCAGCAATGGCTGAATACATGAAAAATCAGGCCATAGAAAAGGGATGGGACTTAAAAATATATATTTTTGACGACGAAAAATCCCCATTCGGGCTTTGGATAGATGAAAAGGCCAAAAACGGCAAGTTTCTGGTTGGCGCAAGGCCCCTGATATCTATAAATAATTCCTTTTCCTGTACAAGGAGCGAAAATTGAAACAAGAACTTGCAATTCTAATACGTTTACAAGGTATCGATCTGGAACTTCGTAAGATAAATGAGGAAAAGTCCTCTGCCCCCAAACACCTTGAAGATCTGCAGGAGGGTCTTTCGTCTAAAGAGGCAGAACTCAATGAACTTAATGAGCGTATAACTGAAATTCAGAAAAGGAAGGTAGATGTAGAGGATGAATTTGAGCTGGAGAATGTACGTCTCGGAAAATCGCAAAAAAAGCTCTCTTCTTTAAAGACTCATAGGGAATACCAGGCACTGCAGAAAGAAATTAACGAAATCAAAAAGGCCAATACGGACAGGGAAGACGAAATTCTGAGCATCATGGAGGAAATCAGCAATTTACAGGGGCAGATAGAGGAAAGAAACAACCAAGTCAAACAGTATCGCAAGCAAATAAGGACAGAGAAAAAGCGCGTCAAAGAATTAGAGGAAGGCCTGGACGCCAAAATTGTCACATTAACTGAGGAAAGACAGGCTGTATCCAAGGAGATTAGCCCTAGCCTGTTATCCCAATATAACTTTCTTAAAGACAGGAGGGACTGTGTTGCAGTGGCAGCAGTAACTGATGGTGTCTGTTCTGCATGCAACATGAATATTCCCCCTCAACTCTTTAATGAATTGCTAAGAGATGAAAAGATATTAACCTGTCCTTCTTGCCAGCGCCTGATATATGCTTTAAAAGTAAGTTGATATATATTTTGCCGGCGGAGACAGCCGGTGATCGCCAGGTAATTTTTTTTCTATCTGGAGGAAAGTCCGGGCTCCACAGGGCAGGGTGGTCCGTAACGCGGACCGGGGGCGACCCCAGGGAAAGTGCCACAGAAAATATACCGCCAGTTCTTTAGCTGGTAAGGGTGAAATGGTGAGGTAAGAGCTCACCAGATGCAGCGGTGACGTTGCATGCTTGGTAAACCCCACCCGTAGCAAAACCAAATAGAGGAGCGCTAGAGAGTGGCCCGCTCGAAGCTCCCGGGTAGGTTGCGTGAGGTGTCGAGCAATCGACATCCCAGATGAATGATCACCACCTTGGTAATACAAGGGGACAGAACCCGGCTTATGACTGGTCTCCACCGGCTTTTTTGTTGGTAATTTACTTTTGTTTATAATTTGCTATTGTTTAAACTATTTATAACTCAATATTCAACATGCACTATTTCCTTACTGATATCTGAAAAATGAAAGAGCACAAGGCATCAAAGACCGTCACACTGGCTGATATTCAAAATAAAAAGGCATCAGGTGAAAAGATCACCATGCTTACGGCATACGATTACAGTATGGCAAGACTATTAGACGAAGCAGGTCTGGACATAGTATTGGTGGGTGATTCTCTCGGCATGGTAGCCTTGGGTTATGACTCTACAGTACCAGTTACTATGGAGGAAATGATTCACCACTGCAGCGCAGTCCGCCGAGGAGTTAATAGAGCGCTGCTGATTGGAGACATGCCTTACCTTTCATACCAGATATCCAAAAAAGAAGCGGTGAAAAACGCCGGCCTGTTCATCAAAAAGGCTGGCTGCCATGGCGTAAAATTGGAAGGCGGCTCCGACATAGCACCTACCATTGAAAAAATGGTCAAGGCGGGCATTTCTGTCATGGGACATATAGGTCTCACCCCACAAACAGCAATAGCGCTCGGTGGATATAAAGTGCAGGGTAGAGACCTGAAATCGGCAAAAAAGGTGATTGAGGATGCCAGGGCAGTATCTAATGCAGGCGCATTTTCACTCGTTTTGGAGTGCATTCCTTCTAGCCTTGCAAAGACAATCACAGAGATGGTCCCTATCCCTACAATAGGGATAGGAGCAGGCCCACACTGCGATGGCCAGGTCCTTGTTATCAATGATCTGCTTGGATTTTTTGAAAAATTTACTCCGAGCTTTGTAAAACGCTACGCAAATCTCAATCCGAAGATCAGGGAAGCCTTAGACGATTTTATTAATGAAGTAAAAAATGGTGTATTTCCAGGGCCTGAGCACAGCTTCAGAGGTGGCGAGGAGTTCCTGGAGGACCTTAAAGAGGATAATAAATAAATATATTTTTACACGAAGAAAAATGGAATTTCCGTCCGACATATCCTGATGAATACGAATTAAATAGTAATCCTTTTGTAAAATTCATGGATTCTGTAAGCCGTAGCTAGAAAAAAATCAATTACCACGCACATTGTCGGAATACGAAAATTTGGCAGGTAGAGGCTGTGGGATCAAAATGGTCTTCCCCATCCTTAGAAAATATGCATCGGTCATACCTGAAATAAAATCCCTCACAATGGCCTCATAAGACTGTTGCTGAGTGTAACTGGCATCCATTCCATTAAGATAATCCTTGAAAATTACCGACTCCGTTCTGTGCTTTTGCAGATCATCCAGAAAGCGTTCAAATAGAATTCTGTACAGATCCTTGATTTTGGCTGACTCAGTTTTAATCTTTGGATTCATATATATGAACTCCATATTAAAGGCCTTTAATTCTGCCAGGGCCTGTACAACATTATGGCTGAAGGCAATCTCATCTCTATTCAGGCTGGACTTGATAAGGTCCTCAACCAGGCGGTAAACAATAGTACCGTTTGTATCCCCCAATATCTTCCGGCAATTATCCGGGATCTGATCCCTTCTTACCAGACAAAGTCTGATAGCGTCCTCAATATCCCTTCCCACATAGCTTATTACATCGGCCATCCTGACCACACAGCCTTCGAGAGTCATGGGCCTCAGGTCTGTTTGGGGAGAAGAGAGTTTTGCTTCTATCTCCCTGTCGAGGGTCTTAAAAGTCTTCTCCCTGTAAGGACTTATTGACGGACAGTGTATCTCTCCATCGTGGCAAAGTATTCCATCGAAGACCTGGAGACTCAGATTGCACCCCCTGGCCTTACGTTCAACTCTGCGCAGGAAATGAACTCCCTGGACACTATGAATAAACGGAGGAAGACCATGTTCCACGCATAACTCGGTAAGATATCGTTCACCATCGTGGCCAAAGGGAGGATGGCCAATGTCGTGTCCATATGCTATGGCCTCAATAAGGTCTTCATTCAATCGGAGAAAACGACCTATAGTCCTTGCAATCTTCGATACCAATTGGACGTGCAGCACCCGATGAGTAATATGATCATTTGGGATAAGGGAAAAGACCTGTGTTTTGTCTACATACCTTGCATAAGCCAGTGAATGCAGAATTCTGTCCGCATCAACAGAAAACCACTGCCTGTGGTCTGTGGCTAATCTGGCTTCTTCCTTCTCCCTCACTGCATCAATACTGAGGGTGGCAAATGGAGAAAGGCTTTTTTTTTCGTGTTTTTCCAGACTAATTTTTTCATGCCTAAGATCAATTGTCATAGACTCAGCCCCTTTTAAATAATGATTCATTCCGTAATCAAATCAATATAATCAGGCATAACGGAATTATGGAAAATTGGGAATATGGTATTCATATGTATATACACAATTTCTATACTTTAACTATTGAATTTCAAGTTGTAAACGACTGTCGATATTCTACAACCAAATTAACAAAGCAATTGTTATTGCTAATCTATTGACACTATAATATCCCATTCTTACTTTCTTAAAGTGCAGAATAAAATCTTTCAATATAAATAAAATATCGAATTTTAAGGAATTATTAAACTATGCAAATTGATAAATTTACGACGAAATCACAAGAGACCCTTCAGGGGGCGCAGAGTTTGGCCCAAAGCAAAGACCATCAGCAAATCGAGCCTGAACATGTGCTGAAGATAATGTTAGGGCAGACCGAGGGAATAGTATTGTCGGTTCTGAAAAAAATGGGGGTTGAAATTCAGGCCATTCAATCAGATGTGGATGCAGCCTTAAACAGTCTTCCCCGTGTGAGCGGAGCGGGCATGCAGGTCTATATGTCATCCACTCTGAACCAGGTACTTGAAAAGGCATTCGCCATTGCGGATAAGATGAAGGACGAGTATGTCAGCCAGGAACACCTGCTTCTGGCAATTCTCGAGGCATCTCACACAAAAGCCGGTCAGACCTTGGTAGCTCACGGGGTCAATAAGGATAACTTACTGCAAGCCCTGGTATCCATACGGGGTAATCAGAGAATAACCGATCCTAACCCTGAGGGAAAATATCAGGCGCTTGAAAAATATGGGAGAGACCTTACTTCTCTTGCAAAATCAGGAAAGCTTGATCCGGTAATAGGCCGCGATGATGAAATCCGCAGAGTTCTACAGGTCCTGTCACGCAGGACTAAAAATAATCCTGTCCTCATAGGTGAACCGGGCGTTGGCAAGACTGCGATTGTAGAAGGCCTGGCGCAAAGAATTGTTTCCGGTGATATTCCAGAGACATTAAAGGACCGGCGTATTATTGCCTTGGACATGGGCGCCTTGATAGCAGGTGCTAAGTACAGGGGTGAATTTGAAGAACGGCTAAAGGCAGTGCTCAAGGAAGTCTCAAAACGGGAAGGAGAGGTCATCCTTTTTATAGACGAAATACACACACTGGTGGGCGCCGGAGCGGTCCAGGGATCTATGGACGCCTCCAATATGCTTAAGCCGGCACTGGCCAGAGGAGAACTCCACTGTATAGGCGCCACTACGATTGACGAGTATCGTAAGTACATTGAAAAGGATACGGCACTCGAAAGGCGTTTTCAGCCTGTGATGGTAAATGAGTCCAGTGTTGAAGACACTATTGCCATACTCCGCGGATTGAAGGAAAAGTACGAGGTACACCACGGGGTCAGGATAAAGGATTCAGCCATTGTCGCCGCATCTACTCTCTCTCAGCGTTATATCACGGATCGATTTCTACCTGACAAGGCAATTGATCTTATAGACGAGTCAGCGGCAAAACTTCGAATAGAAATAGATAGCCTTCCATCAGATATTGATGAATTAGAAAGACGAAGCATGCAGCTTGAAATTGAACAAGAAGCCCTTAAAAAAGAGACTGATCCTGCTTCTAAGGAAAGACTGGGTAAGATCAGACAGGATCTTGCCGATCTCAGGGAACAGAGCGATGAACTAAAAGCCCGCTGGCAGCAGGAAAAGGGTATTATTAAAAAAATTCGTGAAATCAAGGAACGTATAGATCAGCTAAAAATCGACGCGGAGAGGTACCAGCGGGAAGGAGACCTCAATAAAGTAGCTGAGATCCTCTACGGAGAAATCCCTAAACTCGAGAAAGATCTGAAAAAGGAACAGGAACGTATAGAAGAACTTCAGAAGGACGGCACCGGTATTCTTAAAGAGGAAGTGGACGCAAACGACATTGCGGACATCATATCCAAGTGGACTGGAATTCCTGTTAGTCAGCTCCTTGAGGGGGAGAGAGAAAGGCTGGTTCACATGGAAGATCGCCTAAGCCGAAGAGTAGTTGGCCAGAAAAAGGCTATAGAGGCGGTATCAAATGCAGTACGCAGGGCCCGGTCCGGTCTGCAGGACAGTGCGCGGCCTATAGGTTCTTTTATTTTCCTTGGTCCAACAGGTGTCGGAAAAACGGAGATGGCCAGGACCCTGGCTGAATTCATATTCGATACAGAGCAGGCCATAATCCGCATGGACATGAGCGAATACATGGAAAGACATGCTGTAGCCAGGTTAATTGGTGCACCTCCAGGATATGTGGGATACGAAGAAGGAGGCTATCTTACAGAGGCAGTAAGGCGCAAGCCTTACTCTGTTATCCTTTTTGACGAGATAGAAAAGGCCCATCCGGATGTATTCAACATACTGCTTCAAATCCTGGATGATGGTAGGTTGACCGATGGTAAGGGGCGCACAGTAGACTTTCGCAATACCATAATTATCATGACTTCAAACATAGGTACTGATCTGATTCAACAAATCAGAGATACAGAAGAGATAGAACATAAGATGATGAACTCACTTCGTTCGCACTTCAAACCCGAGTTCTTAAACCGTATAGACGACATAATCATCTTTCACTCACTCAGCAAGGAACACCTGGAGAGTATCGTGGACATCCAGCTTAACTATCTCAAAAACCGTCTAAAGGAGCGCAATTATGAAATAGATCTAACCAAAGAGGCAAAGGAATGGATAGCTGATGTAGGTTATGATCCAAACTATGGTGCCCGTCCTCTCAAGAGAGCTATCCAGCGCTATATTGAAAATCCTCTGGCACTTAAAATCCTTGAGGGGACTTTCAAAGAGGGAGATAATATCCTTGTGGACATAGACGAAAATGGCCATATATCATTCCGGAAAAATTGATAATCTACACTTAATAAAAAGAATACTCGTTTTTGAATTGGTGCAAAATGCTATATTTTGTTATACTGACGCGATATGATCAGTGACAACTTGATGGGTCTTGTATTATTCCGCCTTATAGGTGACTATTGGGGACTATGCCACAATGCAGGATTATACAGCAAAAAGCCCAAAAATATTATGCCTCTCAAAATTCTCCGGAAGCAAGGCTAAAAAATTTTATAAAGGATAATCAATTATGACCAGGACGAAAAGTAGGCCATACACAGTAGATGATGTACGTTACATATATAATAACTATACAAACAGGACCGCGGTTGAAATTGCGGAACAGCTCGGTATCAGCAAGACTCAGGTTTCGAAAATTGTTACGGAACTCCGAAAGCAGGGGGTCGATCTGCCAAAAAAGAAACACGAAAACCCTGTTGAGATTTTTATTCGGGAGGAGCCGGGTATCAAACTTAAACAGTCATAAATTAGATAAGCTGCCCCTGATGGCCGCGCTCACTGCATAAACATTTAGGACCTTCTGAACAGAAAATGACCCCATGGTCAATGGTCGCTTTTCCCCCAACATTACAAGGAGGAAAATATATAGGTGGGTACGGCTAATTTAACAACTTAAAATCCAAGAATTATTTTGTGAATTCAGTGTCCTTTTGCTGGAAAAGTGGTAATCTTACAATTACTATGGTTTGACCATTTTCGGTCCGGATATTGATTTTCCCGTAGTTGCTTTGAACGAATCGATAAATGATATTCAAGCCCCGGCCTTTTACCTCACCCCTTTTGACCTGATCGATTTTTTCCTTTGGTATAGCTCCGGTATTTCTGATTTCAAGACACGCCATGCTTCCCTCTATATAAGAACGCATGGCAAGAAGGCCTCCCTGTTTCGGGATGGCATTCACCGCGTTGTTCAAAAGGTTGTCCAATACTCGTTCCAGACCAAAGCGCGAGCAATAGATCAATATCTCTTCCTTAATATCAGGAGGCTCGATCCGTATGTACCTGCGCCATGATTGCCTGACGGCTTCCTCATTAAGACGGAAGCGTTCTTCGGCGATATCACTGAGATTTAAAACCTCTTCCCGTCCTTCCAATTTCATGGAGAGGGCCATATCCTGCATTCGGACCGTTTCCTTAAGAATGATGTCCAGATAGGTAGTCAACTTGTTCCTTATATCGTTAAAATCTTCTGATTCCAATAGATTCCTGGCCTTGGAAGCAAAACCTGCAATGGCAATCGCTGGGTTTTTGAAATCGTGCAAAACATCGTCCAGAAGCTCTAATATAAGTGCCCTCATGACTTCTTTCCCAAAAAAGGTCAACAGATCGATCTCTTCGTTAGTAAAAGACAGCTTCTGTTCAGTAGCATAAAAAGTCATTAGATAAAGAGCGGCACCATTGGTCTTAAGAGGGACTATTAGGATAGAATAAATATTATGTTGTTCCACAAATTTTCGCATACCTGAGCTGGTAAACCGGCTCTTTTCAGGGTCTTTGATCAAAAAGTAGGAAGGATCTACCCTCTCAAACGGATAGTCTCCGTATTCCGATGCCCCTTGGATAGCGACCTGAAAAAAAGGGTGATGACTCACTGTAAAGGTATGGCCCGGCTGGTGGTATGTTTTATCTGAGGGATAGCCCGCCTCAAGACGAATAAGTTTCTGATCTTTGGACACTGAGAAGAGACAGCAGCTCTTAATTTGAAGATACGGGGCAAGATCCTGAATCATATCCAGGAACAGGTCCTTTAACTTAATACCTTCCCTATTACTTAACTTTATAAAAATTCTGTCTACCATCTTCTTCTTATGGGCATTCAGACTCTGTAGGCCCCTGATCTTCCTTTTGGCCAGGACATAGCTTATGCATCTGGCCAGAAGCTCCGCATGAACAATCTCAAATGAATTGAACTCCCCTTTGTCCTCCCTGTAAAAAATTGAAATGGAGCCAAGGACGTCTCCTTCAGAGCCTAAAAAACCTGTAATCTGGAGCGGTATTGCCAAAAGACGATTAAATCCCTGATCTTTCACGATGCTTCTGGTCTTGAAAAGCGGATCCTCAACGAGGTCTGCCTTAAAAATGCTTTTGTTCTTTTGGACCACCTGTCGCGGAATGGAATTTGTAAAAGAGATATCTACCTGGCATTCAGCTTCAGAAATTCGGTAAGCACCGAGGCATATGGTACTCAGAGACTTGGGATTAAAGAGCCATATGTACGCAGCATCCGCCCTGAGAAAATCTGCGATTTTTTGCGCAACAATCTCAAGGACCCTCTTTTCTTCAAGACCTGAATCGATATTGATAATTTCCTCTACACTGCGCATAATGTCTGCGAGGACTCCAGCCAGATATTCCTGCTGGATTGAACTGGCAATATTCAATCTCTCATCATTGGTAAGGTGCTTAAGTGCAGTTTGGCTTTCCAGAAATTCGTAAAGACTTCTTTTCATGTAGTTATTGTCCGAAAAAATTTATTGCCGATACACTTCTGGCATCTGATATGATTTGAAGCCAGTTTTTCTATGCCCAATTAAAAAGTGGCCTTTCAAAAGCCATAAATGACCAGGTGACAAACAAAAAAATGAAAGGTTGAATGACTTGCGAATTATACGATTTAATCTACCATGGAACAGAATATTGAACAACCCGGGTCCGCTTTATTAGTAGTGCCACATAACAGGTGTGAACATTACATGACGCATGGATAAATTGGAGCATTGAAGAAGCAGTACCCCCGAGATATCTCTCAAAAAAATCTATATGCAATAT
The DNA here is from genome assembly GCA_964585405.1 of uncultured Thermodesulfobacteriaceae bacterium. Taxonomy (GTDB): domain Bacteria; phylum Desulfobacterota; class Dissulfuribacteria; order Dissulfuribacterales; family UBA3076; genus UBA3076. The sequence continues at coordinate 10,112 of CAZPDU010000115.1, forward strand.
AATAAGGATATTGGCAGCTCCAGTCTAGGGCTCAGTGTTTTCCTGTTGGTCATATATCAGCGACAGGAGGTAACATCTATGTTGATCTCAAGTAATGCGGATGTAATACTTTCTATATTTCGGACACTATTTTTTCGATCACTTCTTCCACTGTCAAATTCGAGGAATTAATTACAATACAATCAGGAGCGGCCCGCAAAGGCGCAATAGAGCGTGTTGAATCTGCCCGGTCCCTAGCCTTGATTTGGGCCATAATTTCTTTATATGTAATCTCTTCTCCCTGATCTTTAATTTGCATCTTCCGTCGTTTGGCCCGTTCTTCGACAGAGGCAGTCAGAAAAAATTTATGAGCAGCCTGTGGAAAGACCACTGTTCCCATATCCCTGCCCTCTGCCACCAAATGACCCTCTCTGCCAAGCTCCCTCTGCATTTCTGTCAAATACTTCCTAACTACATCCACATTGGAGACCGCAGATGAAAGCCTGTCCATTTCCGGAGTGCGAATAAAGGACGAAACATCCTGTCCGTTCACAAGAATTCGATCACCACTAAAACCTAGTCTCAGATCATTGCATAAATCCGAAAGGGCTTTTTTATCTCTAATATCTATATCTTTGCGCCTTGCAGCCCAGGCTACCGCCCTGTACATTGAGCCTGTGTCGAGATACGTAAACATCAGACGCCTTGCCAGTTCTCGACTGACAGTGCTCTTACCCGCACCGGCAGGTCCATCGATAGTGATAATATTCAAACGGTCCATAATACATAAAATACCAATATCTCCTTACCTTTGCACAGTTAATTTATAAAAAGACAAGAAAAATTTGGGGAAGTAAATCCGATTATAGCCGAGTATGATATGATAAATACAGCTTATGACTGTATATCTTAACAACTTGCAGAATAAAGGAGATAATTAACCCTGAACCTATGAATTCATACCGATTTATGTTGCAAAATCTCCCTTATGGCATGGGCAATGACTTGCGCTGTATAAGCTTCACCAGGTGGGGCGGGGTGAGTCTGCCTCCCTATAATGATCTCAATGTAGGACTGAATGTGGGAGATGATCGTGAGGCCGTAGAGGAAAATCTGCAAATTGTCAGTAGAACTCTCGATGCAAAAGAAGTTATCAGTCTGCAGCAGATTCACGGTAGCCGCCTTGCAGTGATAGATTCACCAGTACATCAGATAGGCCTTGCCGGTGTTGATGGCCTATTAACTGACATGTCGGGAATATCTCTTTTAATACAACATGCCGATTGCCAGGCCGTGGTTCTCTATGACCCTGAAAACAGGGCAATTGCCAATATACATTGCGGCTGGAAAGGAAGTGCCTCAAACATCCTTTTAAAGGCGGTTAGAAAGATGGTCAAGGTTTACTCCTCTGATCCCCAAAATCTTTGGGCATCCATCAGTCCATCTCTGGGGCCCTGTTGCTCTGAATTCAAGGACTGGAAAAATTTACTCCCAAGGACCCTCCATGGTTTTCAAACAGCTCCGTCTCATTTCGATTTCTGGGCCATTACCGTTTGGCAGCTCAGATCGGCCGGGTTGCCTTCTGAACAGATAGAGACGAGCCGCATATGTACAGCATGCTCCAAAGACTATTTTTCTTACAGGAGGGAAGGCCTGACCGGCAGGAACGCAACGGCAGTTATGTTGATATAAATCAGAACTGATTATTTATACGGCAAAACCCTGAAAATAAAATCTGCTCAAAAGGCCCGAAATTCATTCGATATACAAAATTTTAAGGTATTATAACTAGTTGTAGTGCGGCACAATAACCGAAAAAACGTAATCCTCTCTGTTTCTATTTTTTCTCTATCACTATCTCAACCCTTCTATTCTTCTTACGCCCCTCTGGATTGTCAGACCCATCGGAGTTGCAATTCAGTGCCACTGGCCTGGTTTCACCGTATCCGAACGTTTTCATAATGCACGCACCGATTTCCACGTTTTCTAAAAACCATTTTTTAACCGATTCAGACCTTTTTTCTGAAAGCCTCTGATTATAGCTCTCCGAACCCTTTGAATCGGTATGGCCAGATATAATAACTTGGGGGCTTTTGTAAGCTGTAATGAGAAGCCCGATCTTTTTAAGCGCGGCCTCGGCATCTGAGAGGATATCACATTTGTCAAAATCAAACAGGACATCCCCGGAGAGCTGGATCTGTATATCCAGCTCTGTTTCCCTCGCTTCAAGATCCTTTATTGCTGTCTGAATCGTCGTACTCTGCGTTTCTATTTCTCTGGCAACACCGATAATATTAACCTTATAATAGTTAATATTTTTCGATCCCCTTTCTGGCCCGAGGCTCTGTATGGCCTGAAGAGCCTTTTGTTGAGCTTCAGGAGGAACAAAAACCGCCTCCTCCTGGGCCGCACTGAAAACAGGCGATAAAAAATAAAACCATACCAGCAAAATCATACACTTACAGATATTCACAAGGCATTCCCTATCTTTTTAACGGAATTTCTTCAAAAGGAAAAATTCCCTCTAGAGAGATCGTAATGGTTTCAGGTCTGTCAGTCGGCTCGGGGAATTTTATCCACAGGCCTTTGGCCTTCCCTGCTTGAATTCCAAACCAGAATCTCCCTCCTCTTTGTTCATCCGCTACGGGGCCCGCGATATAAAGACCATCCGAATCCTTAAGGGGATAATATTTTTTCTGGTTTGTTTCATCCATGATGAAACATGTATCGTAAAGAATTTTTACGCTCTGTTCCTCAGACCCGGTGTTTCTAAGCCTGACTTTTATTGTAACAATGTTTTGGCTTATCCTGACATCAGTCAAATCCGCCTCAATTCCATCCCAGGTTATGCTTTCCTGCGTTTGAATGGCCTGCGCAGAGAAAACCGCCCCTGCTGGAAGCAAAACAATCAGCGTTAATAATGAAATAACTTTTTTGAAAAAACGGATCATTTTAGTCTCCTGTCGAAAAATTTTTTCGGGCAAAGCAATCTAATCACTACTGATTCGGAACTTCGCCGTCCCCCGCAGTAACGATCTTTTTTGTGATTATCTCCAGTGCCCTGGTATCCATCTTCCACGAGGGCCGTGGTGCCCTGGTACCCATATTCTATCTGGTTTTGGAGAACCCAGATTTTTCCAGTGGCCTGAAATCCACCTCCCGTCAGGCGCATAATGTCCTGCCACCCATGTTCGGCCGGGTTGCGGCGGTCCATCATATTTCCAATGACCACGGATAGTTACTCCACTTGGTAACGTATCAGGGGGTACCCACACAAAATTTGGTCCCGGTTTTGGAGGTCTTCCATGCGTACAGGAGGAAAAGAGAAACGGAAGAAAATTCAAGCAGGCGACAATAAACACAATTTTAAGTAGTTTATACATGTCAGTCTCCTTCTTCTCAATCAGCCCAGGTAATAATCGTAAGGTTCCAGTCCTTTTCTAATCTCTATTTTCGGCATCCGGCATTTAAATCTGTAACTCATTTCTGGTTCCTGATTATTCGTAGTTACTGAACCAGGCAGAAAAATTTGCTTTTTCCGTCTCTAGCCCTTATTACTAATAACCCATGAACAAGGGCATAGTTGTTCAAATTCGTCTACCAAGGGACTATTCTGTCAATATTCCACCCAATCTGTACTTGGGCACTCCCTGGCGAATCCTTGAAGGTACTCCAGGTTTACTCACCTTTAGCACGAGTGAGCCTATTTCACGATGGGATTTCTGCCTAAAAGAACTCCAGAACCGTGTTTACCGGTTTCTTCCCAGAGATATAAATGCCGCAACGGAATGGGAGGTTATGCCACTTAAACGCTATAATTTCTTAAAAGATAAAAAATCGGTTCATATCGGCCGTTCATGGATCGCTGTTTCACCCAGACTTTTTTTGTCCAATACTCAAATATTAAAAAGCCATGAGGCATCCAGTAAAAAAATCATTTTCCTGAGTCCCGGACGGGCCTTTGGAGACGGGTGCCATCCTTCCATACAAGGAAGCGTCAATGCCCTGCAGTATCTCCATGAACACAATCTGGTACGGGACAAATCTGTGTTGGACATCGGGACCGGCACTGGCATCCTGGCAATCATTGCGGGTAAAATGGAGGCTCGATCCGTAATATGCCTGGACATAGACCGAGAGGCAACACGGGTAGCAAGGAAAAATATACGCCGAAACGGCCTCGATTCAGTGGTTTCCGTAACACAAGGTACCGTGGAAGACCTCACACCTGGCAAATGGAACCTGGCATTGGCCAATCTGACAATTTCTGTAATGATAAAAATGCTCGGCAAAATTGTAAAGCTATTGACTACCCCAGGCTTTATAGTTATGAGCGGTTTTAAATCGACTGGCAGAGGTGAGGTGGCCAAATTAATCCGGCGGTATTGTCTTGAGGTTATCTGGTCAGAAGAGCAAGCGGGATGGGTTACATCAATTGTACGCCAAGGTTGAAAACCTCTTAATTCACATTAAGGTATTTTTCAAAAGTAGCTCTTGGAGCATGTGCTGAAAACACTTTCGTTTCAGACCCTGTAAGGACTTAACATTTATGACTCGTCCTGTTTTATTGCAGTCCAGATCTAACTCGAACGGAAATGCAGGGAGACCCTGCTCTTTTGCCCAAAAATTGGAGTATGATTTGACTCGCATTTTTGAAAAGTAAAATTCGATTAAAAGGAGAACGGCCATGCGTGTAACTTTTTACGGCGCAGTCAGAGAAGTAACCGGGTCCATGCATATGATCGCGACAGGTAAAGACAATATTCTACTAGACTGTGGGATGTATCAGGGCAGACGTAAGGAAGCAGATCGCAAAAACCGCATTATGCCCTTTGACCCCGCGATCATTACGAACGTAATTCTTTCCCACGCCCACATAGATCATTCAGGGAGGCTTCCGCTTCTGTCTCGAGATGGTTTCGGCGGACGTATAATTACCACCAGGGCCACTCA
>CAZPDU010000116.1:0-1741 GCA_964585405.1 uncultured Thermodesulfobacteriaceae bacterium
ATGGCTGGGGCCCCTCGTCTTTTTTTGCCCCGCCCACCGGGCCGGATGTGTCCTAACCCAGCCTATGCACAATGCCCGGTCTGAGATCCCCGCCTATACCCGAAAGATCTTGACAATGGTACAGAAGGCCGTGGACTAAGGTATAATCCTCATCTCCTGCCCCTGGATGGACCACGAGACCGGCCGGTTTCTCCAGTACAAGCAGGTTATTGTCTTCATAAACAATATCCAGTGGAATCGGGACAGGTTCAACAGACAACGGTTTTAAAGCAGGGATATGGATATCAATGCCGTCTCCAGCCTTTATTCTGAGACTTGAGGATGTTCCGGCATATCCTCTGACTTTTATATTGCCGCTTTGTATGAGGTTTTGAATTTGTGACCTTGAAAGGCCAAGATCTTTTGAGGCAAGAAATTTGTCCAGTCTCTTTCCGGCGCCATCGTCATCTACCTGTATAAATAAGTAATTGACGATGTCTGCCATACTAAATAACACCCGGCCGCATCTGAAATTTCAGGAGGCACCAGAGCGTCTTTGGTCTGGACCCAGAAGGCACTGAAAACAGCAAAAAACAGCCTAGACTTCAATCGCGATCTCTGTACTCACATTATTAAAAATAGATTCGATTTCCTCAGTGATCTCCTCTTCTCTTTTGTCTTTTGCAACGGAGAGTTCCTTCACTAACAAACTCTTGGCAGTATCCAGCATTTTTTTCTCTCCAAATGAAAGGGGTTTATCCATTTGCAGAATATAAAGATCCCTTAAGACTGCTGCCAGATCAAAAATTGAACCTGTTTTTATCTTATCCATGTATTCCCTGTAGCGGCGGTTCCATGTCTGGGGTGTAAATTCCACATCTTTTTTTTCTAAAATGGTATAGACTTGTTCGACCTCGTTACCTGAGATAACTCTCCTGAGTCCGATGTTTTCAGCGTTTTTCCTGGGGATCATGATTTTCATGTCATTTTCAAGAATACGTATCACATAAAAAATATGTTCAATCCCGGATATTGACTTTTCTTCTATACCCTCGACCAAACCCACGCCATGGGCAGGATATACTGCCAGATCACCAACATTAAACATACCGATAACCTCTAGCTTTAAATATAAAAATCCAACAATTGTGACCTTTAATTTAATAATATAACACATTTTCAAATTTTCTGAAACATACAGGGCAATCCATTATTTTTTTGCAGATTTCAATATCAGTTGGTAAGAATGCTCATATATGACGCAGCCCGAGAAACAAAATAACTCACAACATAAGAAAAGGCCCAAAATGGCACCATATGTGTGGACAGCAATCACCCTCCTGTCTATAGGACTCCTTTTCACAACCCCAGGGATGCATCTGCCTATGATCTTGCAGAGAATAGTCTGGCCGCTCAGTTTTCTCTTGATAATAATGGCTGTAAGTCTCGGCCTAAGTGCTTTGGTTGAAGGAATGGGCTGGTCTGAAATAGTTGCGAAACTCTCCAGACCACTTATGCGTACAGGCAACTTCAGTGATTGGAGCGGGACGGCCTTTACCACCGCCTTTCTCTCTGGTGTCGCAGGAAATACTATTTTGTGGAATGCATATAAAGAGAAAAAATTAAGCAAGTCAGAGATGCTTCTGGCCACACTCTTGAATCTGGGACTTCCTTCCTACACGCTGCACCTTCCGACCACTATTGCCATCATTATACCCCTGGTCGGAAAAGCTGGATTTATATATTTAAGTTTAACCTTTAT
>CAZPDU010000117.1:0-13006 GCA_964585405.1 uncultured Thermodesulfobacteriaceae bacterium
GATCCTCAAGGGCCTTCTGCAGACCCCTATGAGTAGCAGTACCTGATGCCCTCAGCCCCATTACCGCGAGATGGACCGCATCCCATGCCATGCCGGCTGCCAGAGATTCTTCAATGGAAAAGCCCATTGCCTCTTTTCCCATTGCAATCATAAATCTGGTTATTGTAAATGCACAGGGGTGTGATACTGGAATATTGTGGCCTAAGAGCAGTGGAGGTGCTGGTGTCCAGAGCCTGAATAGACCTTTATATTCACTTAGCATATCTGATGAAAGGAGTTGAACTGGAACCGCTACATGTATACCCGTTTTTTCCGCAGAACGTAACAATACAGCCCCACAACTCCTTGGACCCCAGGCCGCAATCACCTGTGCCCCTTCATCTTTAAGGCACTGTAACTGTGAAACCATATCAGTGTCGTGCAGCCCGAAATTTTGGGGCGGCAGAATGCTCAAACGATATTCGGGTCCATAGCCCTTAAGCCATAAAGAATCCCTCCTGCCCTTCGGATTGTCGGCTATAAGAGGACCCACTATTTTGAGGTCTGCCCTGGCTAACTCCCTGAAAAGGGTCTTTATCGCAGATCCAAGGTTGGGAGACACACTGAAAGTCCAGCGAACAGATTCATTCTTCCTGGAAGGTAAAAGGGGATCATCCCCACATGTCAAAATCAAAGGTACATCATGCGTCTCTGCATACTTCCTCAGCACCGGAACCAGGGCTTCGCCTGCGGGCCCCAGCAAGGCCACCACCTTGTCCTGCTCAACGAGTTTTCTGGCCTCCAGCAACAATCTGCCCGGTTCACCCCTGGTATCTGCTACTACCAACTCGATAGGGCCTCCATCAACTCCCCCCTGGGAATTAATAGACTCCACCGCCTTTGTCGCTGCGAAATAGGCGGCCTGACCCTCTCTGCAGCAGTCTCCAGTAAGATCCCATAAGCCGCCCACAGATATTGATCTGGTACTCTTACGGCATAATGCTTTGTCGGCGTTCAGCGCACTTGCAATAATAAATGAAAAAAGACAGCACAGTATCTTAAGCCACAGAGTTGTCTTGGGTAATCCCATGTTCCTCCTTTTTATGGGGTGACCTTACTACAGCCTGTCAAGCTTATTCTTGGCTACTGTTGCCTGCGGGCTTTTGGGGTAATTCTTAATAAGTTTGTTAAACACTATCTTTGCACTCTCCTTGTCTTCGAGTTCTGCAAAGGCCATACCCTGTTTCAGCATGGAATCCGGCACCTTGTTACTTTTTGGATACCTGCTTATTACCTTCTGATATTCCAGAATCGCCTCTTCATGGCGCTGCATATTGTACTCACACTCACCAATCCAGAAATAGGCATTGGCGACCCTGTCGCCGTGCGGATGTTTTTCCAGATAGGCCGACAGGGTCTCTTTTGCATCCTTGTATTTTTTCTGTTTTATCAGATCCAGGGCCTGCTGATAGAGGTCCACTGCACCCCGAGCGGCATCTCTCCTGGCCTGCTCCACCTCCTTTGTTACCTTGGTAGAGGCCTGAAGCAGTTTTACCTCTTCTTTGAGATCTTCCATCTGTTTTTTCAGATCTTCCCTGAAAAGAAGTGCCGCCGCCTCATCCTGCGCACTTTTATGACCAATCTGGTCGATCATACCGTTCAGCCTGAGAAGTTCCGCCTGCAACTCGTCCATACGGTTTGAAAACTCTGCCTGCCGACTCCTTATATCGACCATATCCTGCTTTCCGACCGTCTGAGTGACCCTTTTCAGCTCCTCAACCTCTTGTCTCAGCAGGTTAATCTGATTGCTGAAAGAACGATTTTCCACGCACAGACTGTTTATACGCCTTTCCAGCATATTAACCTGGTCACGTGGTGCACAGTGGGCCATTAGCACAGACAGCGAAGCAATACAAACCATCCAAACTGTTTTTAGAAAAAATGACCTATTTTTCTCAGAAAAAACCATGCATTTTAAATTTTTGGACAACTGCATATAAGTCTCCTTATTACTGATATACTTGCATACTGAATGGTGTAAAGGGATCAAATGGCCGTGTATATCTTTTCAACACTCAAGATCCATAACTGTATATTTACCTACAGTTACCTAAAATCTGTTAGGACCCCAGTTGGCTATCTCCAAACCGTTTAAATAACGCAGCAACATCCGCTGTCCTCTACCATCAGCATACATTACAAACAGCGCCTTTTCAGGACCCATCCTAGTTGAACTGAATAAAATCTGCTTGCCGTCCGGAGACCAGGAAGGGTTCTCATTGTTGCCCGAACATGTGAGTTGAACAGGATACCCGCCCTCCGGCGATATGCTGAATACCTGCAATTGTCCTTCATTCATACCGGCGTAAACTATGCGATCTCCATGAGGGGACCATTGCGGATCAGTATTGTAGGTTCCGTTATAGGTAATACGCCTGGCATATCTGGTTTTAATATCCATCACATATATCTGTGGACTGCCGGTACGGTCGGACACAAAGGCCAGACGATTACCGTCCGGAGACCAGGTCGGAGAGACATTTATTCCCGGTCCTTTGGTAAGCCTCGTCTTTACCTGTCCCTTAATATCTATAATATATATATCCGGGTTACCGTCCTTGCTCAGGGTTACGGCAAGGCAGTGGTTATCGGGATGCCATGCTGGAGCTATGTTCAGACCTGAATATTTACAAAGCTGGAATATCTTTCCGGTCTTTATTTCCTTCAGGTAAAGACATGGCTTGCCGGTCTTGTAAGATGTATAGACAATGTATTTCCCGTTTGGGGAGTACTGCGGAGATATGGTAACGCCTTTATCAAAGGTCTCTCTCCTTATGTTGAATCCGTCAAAGTCTGATGTATAGACCTCTTTAATTCGGCCTTTTTTGGCTATGAAGGTGATCTTGGACAGGCTTACCCCGTGTTTCCCTGTTATTGCCATTATTATGAGGTCACAGAAACGATGGGCCATCATTCTGTAATCCTTGACATGCCCGTTATATCGCCTTCCCTGTATCATGGAGCCGGTAGACATGTCGAACAGTCTGAATTCGGCTATCAGGGAATCGCCTTTCTTTTCCATGGAACCCCTGACCAGATAGTCCAGGCGAAATTTACTCCAGTCTGCACCCTGCCTGTATCCATATCTGGCTGGATCAAGAACTGAAAAGTAGCCGTGAAACATAAGGTCATTAGAAAGTACTTCGGAAATCTTACGGCCCAGGAGATCATTCTCAAAACTATTAGGTGTAACATCTAAATAAGGCACAGCAATAGGGATCTTCTGCAGATAAGGCGAGGTTATATCAATATAGAGCCTAGCTCCAGCCGAAGAGTGGCTGAATATCATAAGAAGGAAAAAAAAGATCCAGCAAAATGTCTTTGTGTAAATATTATTATCTTTCATAATTTGTAACTATAATCCTACTTCACCTGGTTTGAACCTGATTCCTATCTCCAGCGGACCGGGCCTTAAGGCCCTTGGTAACGGGGGAAAAGGTGCCGCTCTCTGTACTGCCCCCATGACCGACCGGTCGAACAGGGCATGCCCTGACTTGTGTTCGTATTCGGTCTTAAGTACTGTACCGTCCTGGTTAATTCGGACTATCACAATGGATGTGAGCCCTGTCTTGTCCAGGAGTTGTTCAGGCAGAACCCACTGGTTTCTGACCTTGGCCCAGACATCTATGCAATAGAGTCTGAGCACCTCATTCTGTCCTCCAATGTCTGTGGCTGTTTCAGTGGACTCTATGGCTGACTCCTTCTTACGTTCCTCCACCTTGGATTTTAAGGCGCTTAATCGGGCCTCGAACTCTTTTTCCTGTACTTTTTCTTTAATATTCTTTAACCTCTTATTCAAGAGTCTCTCTGCTTCTTTGGTATCAGAGGGTTTCGCCTCGGGTTTCTTCGTGATCTTAGGTTCCTTGGGACGTAAAGATACTGTCTTTTTCGGTTTTGGCTTTGACTCCTTAGGCAGTGGCGCTGTCTTGACCTCTTTTTTCGCGACTTTTTTGACCTTGGGCTCAGCCTTAACGCTTGGGGCCGACCTCTTCGGCTCTGCTTTCTTTGGTAAAGTCTGGTCTGCCACCTCAAAAAGTTTCACTGTATATACCGGGGGCATTGGGCGTGATCTCTCCCACAAACTGGGCGCAAGTATAGCCAGTAAAGCCAGCATGAGGTGTATTGCAACGGCCGCTGTAAACGCAGACTTCCAATTCTCTTTAACCGGCCCTGCTGTTCCCTTTGACATTCTTCTTTGACTAAGATCGATTATGCGACTTTTTAGAAGGTTCCAGGGGCTCTGTTACCAGGCCGATATCCTCTATACCCACCTCGCGAATTGCGGCCATAACTCCGGCAACCGTACCGTAGGCAACTGCCCTGTCTGCTTCGAGAAGGACCTGTTGTACCATTCCCTCGTGCTTCATTTCAATAAGACGCCGTTTTAAAACTTCCTGATCTACGGCCACCTTGTTAAAATAGATTTCCCCTTTTTCATTAACCGTTATAACTATGTGTTTTTTCTTTTGGGGAAGGGACTTGGCCGTAGTCCTCGGAAGCTTAACATCCAATCCCTTGGTCATCATTGGTGCGGCAACCATAAAGATGATCAAAAGTACTATGACCACGTCTACCAGAGGCGTTACGTTTATTTCAGACATATATCGCCTCTTACTGCTCCCCGGCCCTGTATAATTAGCCATTCAATTCTCTCTCTTCCTTTGGTTCCTGAGAAGTCCCCTTACCCGGGATAAGTTGCCTTTCCACAGTATTTAAAAAATCATTTGAAAATCCCTTTAATTGGATCTCCAGCCTGCCCATCCAGCTCATAAAACCATTAAACGCAATGACCGCTGGTATGGCGGCCGCAAGGCCGGCAGCCGTGGCAATCAGGGCCTCTGATATACCCGGCGCCACTGTAGCAAGGCTTGCCGAGCCCTTTAGTCCGATACTGTGAAAACTTCTCATAATCCCCCAAACAGTTCCAAAAAGACCGATAAATGGGGCGGCATTTCCAGTGGTAGCCAGGAAAGGAAGTGTGCGCTCCATGGCTGCCAATTCCTCCTGAATACCCTTGTTAAGGCTTCTCTCCAGGGTCTCAAGCCATACCCTCAGACCGAAAGCCGTGTCCCTGGATTTGGGACATTTCTGAAGACGCTTCAATTCTTTATATCCTTCAAGAAATACTCCCGCCATGGGGATCTGAGGCATTAACTTCGCGTGGTTATATGCCTGAGTGAGGTTGGAGCTCTCCCAAAAAAGCCTTTCAAAATCTTCATTCCCAAGTCGTGCCTCACGAAATCGCTTTATCTTCGCCAGTATTACGGTCCAGCAAAGGATTGAAAAAACCACCAGTATTACGAGAACCAATTTGACCATTGGTCCTGCATCTATCACCATGGTCCATACATTCGCTGTTGTATTGACCTCCATCTTTCATGTCCTCCAGACAAATAATTAGTGCTTTAAAATGTAACTGTTAAAGTTTCAATTGCAGAGTGACGGGTTAAAATTAATCACACTTGTATATGTTTATGTACACGGACCTTTCAGCAGCTCTTGCAGATCTATGTCCGGATCAAAGGGGAAGGCCCCCTTTTTGTGTCCTTGTTCCAAAAGAAACTCTACGGCCTTTATGCCTTCATCACCAAGATCCAGTGTATACCGATTTACATAGAGATCTATGTGCCTTTTCATGACCTCCAGAGACATCTCCTGTGCATACTTCATTACAAAACCCCAAACGGCCTCTGGATTCTCGAAAGCAAAATTGATACTCATTCTAAGGGCGGCATCTATTGTCTGCAATAATTCAATGCCCAAAGAACGCTTGGCAATGATTCCGCCCAAAGGAATTGGAAAACCGGTCTCTTTTTCCCACCAGGCACCAAGGTCCTGAATACAGATCAGCCCAAGTTCATGATAGGTAAACCTGGTCTCGTGTATGACTATACCTGCATCCACTTCTCCCCGAGCAACCGCTTGGGCGATGAGGGCGAAGTTCATGGGTACCATTTCTTTAACTCGCGGAGCAAAGAGCTTCAAAAGGAGTGCCGCAGTTGTATATCGGCCGGGTACGGCAATTCTGTATTTCTCAAAATCATGGATATCTAAAGGCGCTTTTGCAAGGATTAACGGCCCGCAGCCGCGCCCCATGGCGCCACCCGACCTGAGAAGCATATAGTCATTCAGGACATGCCCCAGTACATGAAAGGATACCTTGCTCACATCAATAGACCCGGCAAGAACCCTCTGGTTCAGATCTTCCACATCTGTAATCAAGGTGGATAGCTTATACGATAAAGACACTTTATTATGAAGCAGGGCATAGAAGACAAAGGTGTCGTTAGGGCAGGAAGAAAGCCCTAAACTGATACCTTTCTTATTCCTGATATTATCCATAATCAACTGCCACTATAGATATTTGAAAATACTGGAGCTTCCCCATGCCTGGTTTTAGTCTGATAAAATTCCGAGGACCTTTTCCACGACTTTGGCTTTTGCCTTTATGGCCTGCTCCAACCTCCAGTTCTTTTTGTCGAGATCGGCTACCCAGTTACTTATACCTCGAAGTTCAAAAAGCGGGATCTGATAGTAATTACATACCTGTGCGGCCGCAGCCCCCTCCATGTTCTCAGCGACAGCCTTAAACCGTTCACGCAAATCCCAAGCCCTGGCTCTGCTGCCCGTAACGCAGGATACAGTGACCATCGGTCCACAGCATAGGCCAAGACCTTTCAAACGATCAGACTTAATGATTCGGCGCCATCCAGACTCAAGGGGGAATTCTATCCGCGTTTCATCACCCTCTAAAGTAATCGGCTCAAAACCATGAGGACCTTGACGGCCCAAGTCGCCGTAGGATTCAGAGGTTGCAAGGCATACATCCTCAAGCCTCACATCTGCCCACTGATAAGCCCCTGCTACACCAGCCAGGATAACAGCGGATGGTGCGCCCCTGCTCTCGATAAACCTGGTCAATTCAAAAGAGGTGCTCCCCGGTCCAAGGCCGCACACCAGGTATGGACAATTGTATCTTTCGGCAAGCGTGACCAGAGACTTCATTTCCCTTTTTGTGGGACATATAATCAGAATCCGGGAAAGGGTCATATAGGTCCTTGGCTCTCCATCATACTGTTAAGTAATAAAAACGAGCAGATTATAAATGGAATTTCTGAATGTAACGTATATATATACTATATATATGACAGGATACTGGAACAGAGTGGACCAGCCTGAACGCTTTATACCGAGAATAACCGGATTCGATCGTTTTGCAAGGAAATCAGTAAATCCTTTCATGTCTGAATAAGACGTTTAAGACAGCAGACCTTCAGACTTCTCACTGAAGATCTCGGCACTGAATATATTGACCTGTGTCTTTGGATCTTTCCAGCAGCCGGGGGCCAGGCCTGCCTTTGTACATGTATGGTTAAGGAAATCAAGCCTGTCCCACCTGTTTTTCGTAGCCACCTGAGGCAAGAGCACACCGTGAAAAGCTTCTTGGACGACATAGATCCCGTGGATACCTATCTTGATTTCATTTATGTCAGCTACAGGTAGCAGTGGAGTGAGTGCTGATATCTCCAAATCTACCTCCTCAAATTCAGAGGCATTCAGTGGACGAAATCTAAGGTCTTTGAAGGCCGCTGATATAGCCATATCGCCCACTACCTCATATAGAGGCCTGCCCATTGAAAAAGTCCCCATACATCCCCTGAGCTGGCCCTGTTTGTGGACTGTCACAAAAGCCCCCCTGTGTTCGAAAAGATTGCTGTTTGAGACTCTGGGAATAAGGAAAGGCAGCCCCGCCAGCTCCCTCTCTATAGCCCTTCTCGCTATTTTGAGTAACAGTAGCCTCTCCGGGCCGGTGAGCTTCCTTTTCCCCATGCTCACAGTCTCCAGTATCTTATGGTCTTCTCCTTAAAATCATCAGGGTGATAAAAATTCTTTACGTCTATCACCACACCCCTGTCGGGAGTAAGCATGTCCTTTATTGCTGAAACTCCGGCTTCTGCATATGTTTTATGTGCCACTGCGAGTACAACCGCGTCAACATTGGCAGGCAGATCCCTCAGTAAACGAATGCCGTACATGGATTCGGTCTCTTTCTGATCTGCAAGGGGATCATGTATCATGGGCTCAATACCATACTCCCTGAATTCATGGACGATATCTATCACCCTTGTATTTCTTATATCAGGACAATTTTCCTTAAATGTAAGCCCCAGTATAACGACCCGGGCACCCTCAACCCGCACCCTGGCATGTATGAGTTCCTTGACCGTCCTCTCTGCAACATATGAGCCCATTGAATCATTGATGCGGCGCCCTGCCAGAATTACTTCGGGATGGTAACCCGTCTGTTGGGCGCAATAGGTAAGGTAGTAAGGGTCAACCCCGATGCAGTGTCCGCCTACCAGGCCGGGGGTAAAAGAGAGAAAATTCCACTTGGTGCAGGCCGCCTCCAGTACTGATTTTGTATCAATATTCAGGCGGTTGAAAATGATTGCCAGTTCGTTCATCAGGGCAATGTTGAGATCCCTCTGTGTATTTTCTATGACCTTGGCTGCCTCGGCCACTCTTATGCTCTGCGCCCTGTATACACCTGCCTCCACTATGAGTTCATAAGTGCTCGCCACCTCCTCCAGTGTATTCGGATCCTGAGCCGAAACAACCTTGACTATGTTGGTCAGAGAGTGTTCTCTGTCTCCTGGGTTTATCCTCTCAGGTGAATAGCCGACCTTGAACCCTTCACCATACTTCAGTCCTGAGACCCTTTCCAGAATAGGGCCGCATATATCTTCAGTCACCCCTGGATATACGGTTGACTCGTATACTACAATAGCCCCGTATTTCAGGTTTTTCCCGACAATTTCCGACGCGGAAACCAGATATTTTAGATCGGGCTGTTTATTGGGGGTAATCGGAGTAGGCACAGCGACAACGACCAGATCTGTCTCTTTTATTGCGGCAGGATCGTTTGTTAAGCTCAGAAGCACCGCCTGCTCGAAGTCGGAACTTTCAACTTCTGCGGTAGGATCAAGGCCCTTTCTGTAACTGATTATCTTGTCTTCAGATATATCAAAACCTATGGTCTTTATCTTCTTGCCAAAGGCTATTGCCAGAGGGAGTCCAACGTAACCCAGTCCAACTACTGCCACTGAATTTACCGCCATATCATAAATGCTCCTTATACATTATTGTTTTGCAAAACCACAAAATAGGATTCAGCTCAAAAAATTCAAAGATGCAGTCTGCAGAATTCTTCGGCAAAATCATAAATCCCTAATATATATCGAACACAATGTTATACAATGTTAAATAAAGGTGATATCAGAAAGGCCTTGGTCTTGGCAAGCAACTTGTGTCAATGTACCCGAGTCTCTTTCAGAAATGGAGAGTAATCGTGAATCTGGAAAAAATATGCAGCGTATTAAAAAGTAATTTTCCCCTGGAAAAACTGGTCATTATTCTGGGCCTTTTATTGGTATGTTTTGTAAGTTACTACACTATCAGAAGATATCTGATTCAAGGGCTGCGTTACATATTTAGCCGGACCGAATATAAATGGGATGATATCCTTATTGAAAAGGGTGTATTCAACCACCTGGCCTACCTGGCCCCCGCAATTGTGCTCTACTACGGCATGCATCTCTTTCCCTCCATTACAGGACCTGCACAGAGAATTATAGGGGCATATGTCTTTATCAATATTATCTTGTGGTTAGGCAAATTATTGACTGCTGTGGAGGCAATATACAATACATTTCCCATATCAAA
Organism: uncultured Thermodesulfobacteriaceae bacterium; assembly: GCA_964585405.1. GTDB lineage: Bacteria > Desulfobacterota > Dissulfuribacteria > Dissulfuribacterales > UBA3076 > UBA3076. Next base: position 9,763 of record CAZPDU010000117.1, read on the forward strand.
AAAATATACAATCAAGGGATATATTCAAACTTTAAAGATAATCTTTTATATATTGGGTTTAATAATAGCAGTCAGCCTGGTTATAGACCGATCCCCATGGGTACTTCTGAGTGGAATAGGCGCTGTTACCGCTGTATTAATTTTTGTATTTAAAGATACTATCCTGTCCTTTGTAGCAAGTATACAGATATTAATGAATGATATGGTAAGGGTCGGTGACTGGATAGAGATGCCTCAGTACGGAGCTGACGGTTCTGTCATAGACATGGCGCTCCATACAGTAAAGGTCCAGAACTGGGACAAGACCATAACTACTATCCCGACATACAAGTTGATAGAAGATTCATTCAAGAACTGGAGGGGAATGAGCGATACAGGAGGTAGACGCATAAAGCGCTCCGTCTTGATAGACCAGACCAGTATTGGATTCTGCGATGATGAGATGATTCAGAAGTTTGAAAAGATACAGATACTGACTGAATATGTAAGACGTAAAAAGGCAGAGCTGGACGCTTATAACAGGGAGCATGGCATAGACACCAGCCAGATGGTAAACGGCAGAAGGATGACCAATATGGGGACCTTCAGGGCCTATATCATAGCCTATCTCCGCAACCATCCGAAGATTAGACAAGACCTCACATTTCTGGTGCGTCAACTACCTCCCACACCTGAAGGACTTCCTCTGGAAATTTACGTGTTTTCAAACGATATTGTCTGGGCAAACTATGAATCAATACAGGCGGATATATTTGATCACATACTGGCCGTAGTACCGGAATTCGGGCTCAAGGTCTTTCAGAGACCATCCGGATACGACCTGTTAAAGATATCCGGGTCGGTCAGACCCTATAATGAGCAATAGGCCTTCCTCACTATCAAAATCTCGATTTCTGGCAGGACTGCAGTGCCCACTGAGGCTTTGGCACCAGTGCTGCAGTCGAGAATTTGCGGATCCGGTTTCACCGATGCAGAAGGCCCTGTTCGAGAGCGGTCATGAGGTCGGGCGTATGGCCACTAAATGCTATCCGAATGGCATTTTGATTCGGGAAGATCATCTGCATCACGAAGATGCGGTCCGATCAACCATTGATGCAATGAATGATCCAGAGGTGCAGGCGATTTTTGAAGCAGCATACACGGAAGGCGGTGTGCGGGTTCGTGCTGATATCCTGGAGCGGGTTCCTGCAGGGGGCTGGAATCTTATCGAAGTAAAGGCCTCAAGCGGTGTCAAGGAAGAATATTCGACCGACTTGGCCGTCCAATACCATATACTGCAAATGGCAGAGATCGATCTGGATCGAGTCTATTTGATGCATATCAACCGGGACTATGTATTCGACGGCATGGAGCTGGAGCTTGACGGATTCTTTGTTCTCGAAGATATGACGGATGATGCAGCTGGACTTCAGGATTTCGTGCGAGAAAACATATCACAGATCAAGAAAATGCTGTCTATGGATAGGCCTCCGGTTATCCAGCCTTCACGCCGCTGCCATCAACCCCACAAATGCGAGTTCTGGGGTCACTGCACCCGGAATGTGCCTGAAAATTGGATTCTCCAACTGTCCGGCATCCGGCAGGAACATTTTGAAGATCTGACCGCAAGGGGTGTTTTTACTATCGATAACATCCCGAATTTTTTTCCGCTCACGGCGATTCAGCGGCGCATCCGCGACTGTATAATCGAATCGCGGGAGCATATCGACCCCGCCCTTCATGATGCCCTGAATGATGTCAGTTTTCTGGTTCATTTTCTGGATTTCGAAACGGTCAGTCCGGCTATTCCGCGATATGCCGGGACGAGACCGTCGTACCAAATATTACCGTTTCAGTGGTCCGATCACATCCTGTATTCAAATGGAACCATCGAACACAAAGAGTTTCTGTGCGACGAGGACATCGATCCCAGAACGGATTTCATGCAATCCCTACTTGATGTCCTGAAGGGAAAAGGTACAATTTTTATCTATACGACATATGAGCAACGGATTTTGCGCGATCTGGCAGGACATTCGCCGGAGCATGCCGATCACTTGAACCGGCTCCACAGCCGATTCGTCGATTTGTACGCCTTGATTAAGGCCTATTATTATAATCCTGCATTTAATGGCTCCTTTTCCCTCAAAAATGTCTTACCAGCTCTTGTACCTGAAATGGACTATCAGAACCTGGCTATCAGGGAAGGCGGAACGGCATCTCTGGAATATATTCGCATGCTCGATCCCCAAACACCGGTCACTGAAAAGAGAAAGATCCGCAAAAACCTGCTGGCCTATTGCGAGCAGGATACTTTAGCTATAGTTAAGATCCGCGATGCTCTGCTGAGTGAATGAGACAGTATCTTCGTAATACACCAGAAACAAAAGATTAAAAACCAGTCCATTGAATGCGCTTATGATGCAGTTCGGCTATACGGCTGTTATCAGGGATGTTGTTATAGTAGTAATCGGTGCTAGAATTATCCCCAGGTATGGGGTATGCTCATGGTCTTTTTTTTATTCAGTTTTAATGATTCCTAAGGCACAGTTGGTGCAATTCAATGAGCAGGAAGAACAGACTAAAAGGATATAATCAAGATAATGTATGAAGAGATAAACAAATCAATCAACTGGTACGGACTTGATTCCAAGGAGGTGCTGGAGAAGTTGCGTTCGTCAGACAAAGGCCTTGCTTCAAAGGAGGCCCAAAACCGCCTGGAGAGATACGGTCCCAACGAACTGATCGAAAAAAAACGAAAATCTGTGTGGATGATGTTCCTGGACCAGTTCAAAGATTTCATGATCATGGTGCTCATCGCCGCTGCCGTGGTGGCAGGTATAATAGGCGAACCTGCGGATACTATAGCCATTGCGGTAATTGTGCTCCTGAATGCGGTGCTGGGGTTTGTCCAAGAATACCGTGCCGAAAAGGCCATGGCAGCTCTGAAAATGATGGCTGCGCCGTCGGCGACCGTTATTCGAGACGGGCAGGCAGAAACCATCCCTGCGCAAAGGCTTGTTCCCGGCGATCTGGTGATCCTGGAGGCCGGCAACATAGTGCCGGCTGACATGCGTCTGATGGAAGCAATCCAGTTGCGAATCGATGAAGCGGCCTTGACCGGTGAGTCAGTGCCGGTGGAAAAAGATACCGGATGCCTTCGGGAACCGGACCTGTGCATCGGGGACCGCAGAAACATGGCCTATAAAGGCACCCTGGTTACCTACGGCCGAGGGCTGGGTCTGGTAGCGGCCACCGGGATGCG